>DATCRO010000195.1:0-15884 GCA_036569025.1 Burkholderiaceae bacterium | reverse complement strand
GACACGTCGCGGGCGATCATCACGCGGTCGCGCCAGTACGGGGCGAAGATGCTCACCTGCGGATTGGCGTCCATCAGCGGCGACTCCACCGGGACGTGCAGCATCACGTCGGCCGGCCCGTAGCCCAGGTAGTGGCCCTTCCAGACCATGTTGCGCAGGTCGTCGTTCATGTCCTCGCCGGCCGGAAACGGCATCAGCGAGAGCTTGACGCCAAGCGCGCCGGCGAGCGCCGCGGCGAGGTCGACATCGATGCCCTGGCCCTTGTCGTGGAACGGCGGCATCTCGCGGTAGACGGCCACGGTCAGCGTGCCGCGCGCCTTGACGTCCTCCAGGCCCGTCCCGGCCGCGCGCACGCCGCCCGATGCGACGAGCGCCGCGGCGCCGAGCGCGCGCAGCGCGCCGCGCCGGTCGATGCGGGCGGCGGTCATTGCGCGTCCTGCAGCGGCTTCTCGCGGCGCGACTCCAGGTAGGTCTTGATCGCCCACATCGCTTCCTGGCTCAGCACGCCCTCGAACGGCGGCATGTAGACGGCGCCGTTGCGGGTGCGGCCGTGGCGCACGGTGGTGATCATGTACTCGTCGTTGTCCTTGATGCAGCCGTCGCGCGCGGCCGGGTCCTTCATGCCCGCGCAGTCGTTGTCCAGGCGCCGCAGGTCGGGCGCGATGCCGCCGGAGATCGCCTCCAACCCATGGCAGCGCGCGCAGTTCTGGTTGAAGCCGGACGAGCCGATCTCCACCGCCTTCGGGTTGCCCGAGTACGGATTCACGCTCAGCCAGTCCTGGCCCACGGCTGGGAGGCCGGCGGTGTCGACGGGCTGGGGCGTCACGTTGCCGTGCGCGGCGACGACGACACAGGCGCCCAGCGTGAGCAGGAGCGAGCCGATGCGCACGGCGGCGGCGAGGCGTCGCGGGCGCTGGTTCGTCGGGGGAAGGGCAGGGTGGGCGTGACGTCGCATGGCTGTCTCCGGTGTCGTTGCAAAGGGATCTGGAACGGGCAGACGGTCTGCAAAGCTCGTGCCAAAAAAAGCGGTGCTCCAGGCCGGGAATGTTTCTTGCGAATTCGCAAGCAACTGGACGCGCGCACCGGTCCCCGGGGACTCCGTCCCTGGGAATCGACAGGGCCGAGTGCTATCCTGGAATGCCACCGGCGGCCCGCGCCGTCAGGCGTTCGTCAGGGTTGGCCCCGACGCTGTGACATGCGAGCTGTACCAGGATCGAACAGTCCGCGGCACGACGGCGGCCCCTCGGCCTCCGCAGCTCGACGGCACAACGAGAGACAACCTGCCGTCGGGCAGGAACAGAGGAAGCGACCCATGTCAGCATCCCTCCGCGCCCTTCCCATCCCTGGGGGGTGGACGACGCCCACCGCCGCCGACGCGACCGCGCGCGCCGAGCTCATCGAGCAGTCGCACCTGCGCTGCACGGCGCTCGGACTGACGCGCATCGAGCGGCCCGACTTCGAGCCGATGATCCGCGGCGACCTCGTCGTGGCGCGCGAGCGCAACCAGCGCCTGCTGACGCACGCGGCGCCGGTGATGGAGATGCTGTTCGAGCAGATCGTCAACACCGAGAGCATGATCGTGCTGACCGACGCCCAGGGCACGATCCTGCACTCGATCGGCGACGACGAATTCCTCGCGCGCGCCGGCAAGGTGGCGCTGGCGCCAGGCGTCAACTGGGCCGAGCAGTCCAAGGGCACGAACGCGATCGGGACGGCGCTCGTCGAGGAGCGGCCCACGCTCGTGCACGCGGGCGAGCACTTCATCCACGCCAACAGCTTCCTCACGTGCTCCGCGGCGCCCATCGTCGACCCGCGCGGCAACATGCTTGGCGTGCTCGACGTCACCGGCGACCAGGTGTCGTACCACCAGCACACGATGGGGCTCGTGCGCATGTCGGCGCGCATGATCGAGAACCACTGGCTGTCCGAGGACTACGGCAACCGGCTGCGGCTGCACTTCCACCTGCGGCCCGAGTTCATCGGCACTTTGCTGGAGGGCATCATCGTCGTGGGCGGCGACGGCCGCATCCTGGGCGCCAACCGCAGCGCGCTCGACCAGCTCGACGTCAGCGGCGCCGCGCTGCGCATGCACACGATCACGAGCCTGTTCGAGACGACGATCGGCGCCGTGATCGACCACTTCCGCGCGCCCATCCCGCTGCCGATGCGGCTGACGATGTCCAATGGCCGCCAGTTCCATGCGAGCGCGCGCTTCAACGGACCGCTGCGCTCGGTGATGGCGGGTCTGGAGGGCGCGCCCGCGACGCGCGCCGATCACGACGCCGCGCCGGCCGCCGCCACCACCGCGAGCGTGCCGCATCGCGCCGCGGCGGACGAGTCCGCGCGACGCGCCTGCCTGTCCGGCCTGCATTACCTGAGCACCGGCGACGCGCAGGTCGAGGCCGTCGTCACCAAGGTGCAGCGCGTGCTGAACAAGGAGATCCCGCTGCTGATCCTCGGCGAGACGGGCACCGGCAAGGAGCTGCTCGCGCGCGCCGTCCACCAGGATTCCAACCGCGCGCGCCAGCCCTTCGTGGCGGTCAACTGCGCGTCGATCCCCGAGTCGCTCATCGAGGCCGAGCTGTTCGGCTACGAGGACGGCGCGTTCACCGGCGCCCGCCGCAAGGGCGCGACCGGCCGCATCCTGCAGGCCAACGGCGGCACGCTGTTCCTCGACGAGATCGGCGACATGCCGCTGTCGCTGCAGGCGCGCCTGCTGCGCGTGCTGCAGGAGCGCTGCGTCACGCCGCTGGGCAGCCACAAGTCGATCCCGGTCGACATCGCCGTCGTCAGCGCGACGCACCGCAACCTGCGCGAGATGTGCGCGGCGTCGACCTTCCGCGAGGACCTCTACTACCGGCTCAACGGCCTGGTGGTGCGCCTGCCCGCGCTGCGCGATCGCAGCGACCTGCGCACCGTGGCGCGCCGCATCGTGCTGGCCGAGTCGCCCGAGGGACCACCCGAGATCGGCGCGTCGGTGATGGCGCTGTTCGAGCGCTATGCCTGGCCCGGCAACATCCGCCAGCTCGCCAACGTGCTGCGCACCGCGGTCGTGATGGCCGGCAGCGAGCCGCAGATCACCGAGGAACACCTGTCGGAGGATTTCCTCGAGGACGTGCGCCGCCAGCCCGCGGCGACGCCTGCGCCGGTGTCCGTGGCGGCGTCAGCCACCGCGTCGATGCCGCCGCCCGCGTCGCGGACGGCCGTCGTTCCCGAGGCGGCAGCCACTTTCGCCGCCCCCGCGCCGACGTCCGGCGCGATGCCGGCGCGCACGCTCGGCGAGTCCGAGATCGCGCTGATCCAGGCCGCGCTCGACGCCGCCGGCGGCAACATTTCCGAGGCCTCGAAGGCGCTCGGGATCAGCCGCAACACGATCTATCGCAAGCTGCGCTGGCGCTGAGCCAGCGGTCATCCTGCTCCTGCGATCGCCCCGAGCTGGATGACGGGCGGGGTGCGCGCGGCCGCTCGACACCATGAAGCGGGCAAACAGGCACACGGGTGAACCCTGTTCCAAGCAACGCGTCCCCCTGTTCCAGCGTGGAACACCTCCCGCGCGCGTGACGCGCGCAACGGCGCGGCCACACCCGCAGGAGGCGCCGCGGCACGGGGTGAACCCTCGAAATCGCGCGGAAAGCGTGGGATCGAGACGCGCGGCACGCGACTTGCGAAGTGGCGCTCGTGTCCGCCGAATGCGGGCGCGGCGACCGCCGACCGGCGGCGTCCCAACCCACCAGGAGACTCCCCATGCAATGGACGCAACCCGCCTTTGAAGACCTGCGCTTCGGCTTCGAGATCACGATGTACATCGCCGCGCGCTGACCCCGGCCACGGGCGACGCGGCATCGCGCCCGCGTTCGCGTCGCCCTCTGAACGCGAGACTCGATCATGAAAATCCTCGTGCTGGGCTCCGGCGCCGGCGGCGGCTTTCCGCAGTGGAACTGCAACTGCGCCAACTGCACAGGACAGCGCAGCGGCCGCATCCGCGCATCCGAGCGCACGCAGAGCTCCATCGCCGTCTCGGCCGACGGCGAGTCCTGGGTGCTGCTCAACGCCTCGCCCGACATCGGCAGCCAGATCCGCCGCCACCCGCAACTGCACCCGCGCCACGGCCTGCGCGACACGCCGATCAAGGCCGTGGTGCTGATGGACGCGCAGGTCGACCACGTCACCGGCCTGCTGGGCCTGCGCGAGGGGCCCTGCATCGACCTGTGGGCCACGCGCTGCGTGTTCGAGGACCTCACCAGCGGCCTGCCGCTGCTGGCGGTGCTGCGGCACTACTGCGGCACGCGTTGGCACATGATCGGTGTCGACGGCGACAGCGCCCGCCATGAGTTCGAGATCGAGGCCGCGCCGGGCCTGCGCTTCACCGCGCTCGCGATCCCCGGCATGGCGCCGCCCTATTCGCCGCACCGGCGCGAGCAGGTGACCGGCGACAACATCGCGCTGCGCGTCGAGGACGTCGCCGACGGCAGCAGCCTGTTCTATTCGCCCGGCCTCGCACGGGTCGGCGAGCAGGAGCGCGCGTGGATGGACGCGGCCGACTGCGTGCTCGTCGACGGCACCTTCTGGCAGGAAGACGAGATGCAGGCCGCCGGGCTGGGCACGAAGTCGGCCAGCGAGATGGGCCACCTGCCGCAACAGGGCGCCGCCGGCCGCCCGGGCATGGTCGACGCGTTGCGCGACGCCTCGCCGGCGCGCAAGGTGCTGATCCACATCAACAACAGCAACCCGATCCTCGACGAGGACAGCGCGCCGCGGCGCGCGCTGGCGGCGATGGGCATCGAGGTGGCGCACGACGGCATGGAGATCTCGCTGTGAACGACCGCTTCCCTCTCGACACCCCGTGGACCGCCGAGGACTTCGAGGCGCGCCTGCGCGAACGCGAATCGCGGTACCACATCCACCACCCGTTCAACCTGCGCCTGAACCGCGGCGAGCTCGCGCCGTTCCAGGTGCGCGGCTGGGTCGCCAACCGCTTCTACTACCAGTCGCAGATCCCGCGCAAGGACGCCGCGGTGCTGGCCAACTGCGACGACCGCGCCGAGCGGCGCCGCTGGATCGAGCGCATCCTCGACCACGACGGCCGCGGCGATTTCCGCGACGGGCAGGCCGGCGGCATCGAGGCCTGGTGCCAGCTCGCCACCGCCACGGGCCTCTCGCGCAAGGACCTCGAATCGATGCGCCAGGTGCAGCCCGGCGTGCGCTTCGCCGTCGACGCCTACGTCAACTTCGCCCGCAGCGCGCCGTGGCAGGAGGCCGCGATCTCGTCGCTGACCGAGCTGTTCGCGCCGAAGATCCACGCCGACCGTCTCGCCGGCTGGCCCTCGCTGTATCCGTGGATCGCCGCCGAGGGCCTCGCCTACTTCCGCAGCCGCATCCCGCTGGCCAGCCGCGACGTGACGCACGGCCTGGAAGTCGCGCGCCGCTGGTGCACCACGCGCGAGCGCCAGGAGCGCGCGATCGCGATCCTCGACTTCAAGCTCGACATCCTCTGGTCCATGCTCGACGCGATCGCGCTGGCCTATCCCGACGACCTCGCCAAGGAACTGCGTCCATGATCGATTCCCATGCGCGCCCCGCGGTCGCCCCGATGTACCGCCTGCAGTTCGAGCCGGCGCAGGACGCGTGGGTGCTGCTGTACCCCGAGGGGATGGTCAAGCTCAACACGCCGGCCGCGGAGATCCTGCGCCGCTGCGACGGCCAGCGCTCGGTGGAGGCGATCGTCGACGACCTCGAGCGCGCGTTCGCGTGCGACGGGCTGACGGGCGACGTCCATGCCTTCCTGTCCCAGGCGCGCGAGCGCGGCTGGGTCGACCCGGGAGCGCCGTCGTGAACCCCGCCGCCGCGATGCCGCCGTTCTGGCTGCTGGCCGAACTCACGTACCGCTGCCCGCTGCACTGCGTGTTCTGCTCCAACCCGCTGGACTATGCGCGCCACGACGCCGAGCTCGATACCGCCGCCTGGAAGCGCATCTTGGGCGAAGCCCGCGCGATGGGCGCGGTGCAACTGGGTTTTTCCGGCGGCGAGCCGCTGCTGCGCGACGATCTCGAGGAGCTCGTCGCCCACGCGCGCAGCCTCGGCTTCTACACCAACCTCATCACCTCGGGCGTGGGCCTCACTGCGGCGCGGGCCCGCGCGCTCAAGGACGCCGGCCTCGACCACGTGCAGCTGTCGTTCCAGGACTCGACGCGCGAGCTCAACGACTTCATCAGCTCGACGCGCACCTTCGACATGAAGTCGCGCGTGGCCGCGATCATCAAGGACGCCGGCTATCCGATGGTGCTCAACTGCGTGATGCACCGCTTCAACCTGCCGCACGTCGGCCGCATCGTCGACATGGCCGAGCGCATGGGCGCCGACTTCCTCGAGCTCGCCAACACGCAGTACTACGGCTGGGCCTGGCACAACCGCGCCGCGCTGATGCCCACCGTCGACGAGCTGCGCGACGCCGAGGCCATCGTCGTCGCGCACCGCGAGCGGCTGGCGTCGGTGGGCGGCGCGATGAAGATCCTGTGGGTGTCGCCCGACTACGCCGATGCGAAGCCCAAGCCCTGCATGGCCGGCTGGGGCGCGGTGTTCCTGGTCGTCGCCCCGGATGGGGTCGCGTTGCCGTGCCACAGCGCACGCATGCTGCCGGGTTTCGAGTTCCCGAACCTGCGCGACACCGCCGTGCGTGACGCCTGGTTCGACAGCGCCGCCTTCAACGCCTATCGCGGCGACGCCTGGATGAACGACACCTGCGGCACGTGCGACGAGCGCCACGCCGACCACGGCGGCTGCCGCTGCCAGGCCTTCCTGCTGACCGGCGACGCCGCCGCCACCGACCCCGTGTGCCGCAGGAGCGAGCACCGCGAACGCGTCGACGCGCTGCTCGACGCCGCGGCCACGGCCGCGCTCGAACGGACGCGCGAGGCGCCGCTGCGCTTCGTGCCCGGCGCGGCCACCGGCGGCGGGCTCGTCTTCCGCGGCGACGCGGCCTCGCTCGCGCTGTCCGCGCCCGCCAACGAACTGCAGGCCGCCACGCCATGACCGCACCGCTGCGCTCCCTGTTCGCCGCCGCGCTGTTGCTCGCGTCGGGGGCCGCCCGCGCCGGCACCGGGCTCGTCTACATCGCCAACGAGAAGGACGACACGTTGACGCTCGTGGACGCGAGGACGCTTGCGGTCGCCGGCAGCATCCCCACCTGCGCGCGTCCGCGCCACCTGCAGCGGCTTCCCGGCGGCACGCGCCTGCTCGTGGCCTGCGGCGACGCGGGGCAGGCCGACGTGATCGACCTCGCCACGCGCCGCGTCGTCGACTCGAGCCCGCTGGGCCACGACCCCGAGGCGCTCGACCTGTCCGCCGACGGCCGGCTCGCCTATGTCTCCGCCGAGGACGACCAGGCGCTCGCGATCTTCGATCTCGCTGCGAAGAAGGAAGCCGGCCGCGTCGCGCTGGGCCCGGAGCCCGAGGGCGTCAAGCTGTCGCCGGACGGCCGGCGCGTCTACGTCACGTCGGAGGTCGCGGGCGTGATCTACGCGATCGACACCGCGACGCTGAAGATCGAGAAGACCATCCCGGTCGGCAAGCGCCCGCGGCGCCTCGCGCTCACCGCCGACGGCGCGCAGCTGTGGGTCACCAACGAGAAGAGCGCGACGATCAGCGTGATCTCGACCGCGACGCTCGAGGTGGTCGACACGGTGCCCATCGCGGTCGAGGGACTCGCGGCCGACGGCATCACGCCGGTGGGCATGGCCCTCGCACCGGACGGCGCGACGATGTACGTGGCACTCGGCCGCGCCAACCGCGTCGCGTTCGTCGATGTTGCCGCGCGCAAGGTCCGCGCGCTGGTGCCGGTGGGCCGGCGTGCGTGGGCGCTGGCGCTGTCTGCCGACGGCGGGCGACTGTTCGTGGCGGGCGGCCTGTCGAACGACCTCACCGCCATCGACACGCGGGACGCCCGGGTGCTCAAGACGATCGCGGTGGGACGGGTGCCTGATGCCGTGCTGGTCGACGACTGACTGGCGCGCCCTGGCGCGGTACGTCGTGCTGGCGCTCGCCGGCGCTTGCGCGATGGTCGGCGTCGCGCAAGCGGGGACCTGCAGCAGCGCTTCCCATCGCCGTTGATCGTCGGCGAGCGGGACGTCCAGTTGCCCGTGTGGCCGCTGTTCCGGCAGGACGGCACGGCGGTGCCGCTGGTGGGCCGCGTCTACGAATCGGTCGACCTCGCGCCGATCCCGGGCTTCTCGGGCACGCCCGCGAAGCTGCTCGTCGCGCTCGACGCCAGGGGCGCGTTCATGGACGTGCAGGTGCTGTCGCAGCACGAGCCGGCGCACGGCGTGCGGCATGCGCTGGTCGACGCCCGCGAGTATGCGATGGCCGGCCACGACCCCGCCGGCGCGCGCTGGACGCTGGACATCGCCGATCCGATCGCCGAGGGGCGCCTCGTCGCGCGCCCGTCCGCGGACGGCCGCTGGGGCGCGACGCCCGGACCGGCGCTCGCGACCGCCTGAGTCGCCGTGTCACGTGCCCGAGCGGCCGTGTTCGAAGCTGTAGCAGTCCGCGCCGGATCGAACGGGGAAACCCGCAACCCGACGCCCGCCGGACGCGCGCGGCGCGCCTCGATCGACGGCAACGCGCATGGCACGGACATTGCGCAGTTCCACGCGACGGCCACGCGGCGCGCGGACGTCGCAGCAACCCCAACGAGGAGACAACATGCAATCCAGACTCTTGACGCTGATGATCGCCGGCGGGCTCGCCACGGCCTTCGGCGCAGCGGGCGCCGCGGGCGGCGTCACCGACCAGATGATCCAGTCCGAGGCCACCGCCACGGGCAACGTGCTGACCTGGGGCGTGAACACGCAGGGCCAGCGCTATTCGCCGCTCAGGCAGGTCAACACCGCGACCGTGTCGCGGCTCGCGCCCGTCTGGGCGTTCTCGTTCGGCGGCGAGAAGCAGCGCGGTCAGGAATCGCAGCCGGTGATCTACAACGGCCGCATGTTCGTGACGGGTTCGTACTCGCGCATCTTCGCGCTCGACGCGGCCACCGGCAGGAAGCTGTGGAAGTACGAGCACCGCCTGCCCGAGGGCATCATGCCCTGCTGCGACGTCGTCAACCGCGGAGCGGCGCTGTTCGACAACCTGGTCATCTTCGCCACGCTCGATGCGCAGCTCGTCGCGCTGGACCAGGCCACGGGCGACGTGGTGTGGAAGACCAAGATCGACGACTATGCGGCGGGCTACTCCGCGTCGGCGGCGCCGCTGATCGCGCAGGGCCTGCTGCTGACCGGCGTGTCGGGCGGCGAGTTCGGCGTGGTGGGCCGCGTCGAGGCGCGCGACCCGCGCACCGGCAAGCTGGTGTGGACGCGCCCGACCGTCGAAGGCCACATGGGCTACACCTACGACCCCGACGGCACGAAGCACGAGAACGGCGTCAGCGGCACGCCCGGCCAGACCTGGCCCGGCGACCTGTGGAAGACCGGCGGCGCCGCCACGTGGCTGGGCGGCACCTACGACGCCAAGACCGGCCTGGCCTACTTCGGCGCCGGCAATCCCGCGCCGTGGAACAGCCACATGCGCAAGGGCGACAACCTGTTCTCGTGCTCCACGATCGCCATCGACGTGAAGACCGGCCAGATCAAGTGGCACTACCAGGCCACGCCCAATGACGGCTGGGACTTCGACGGCGTCAACGAGTTCGTCACCTTCGACATGGACGGCAGGCGCATGGGCGGCAAGGCCGACCGCAACGGCTTCTTCTACGTGATCGACGCGAACGACGGCAAGCTGATGAACGCCTTCCCGTTCGTGCGCAAGATCACCTGGGCCAGCAGCATCGACCTGAAGACGGGCCGCCCGAACTTCATCGAGTCCAGCCGCCCCGGCGACCCGACGCAGGGCCAGGACGGCCAGAAGGGCGCGTCCATCTTCAACGCGCCCAGCTTCCTCGGCGGCAAGAACCAGATGCCGATGGCCTACAGCCCCGACACGCACCTGTTCTACGTGCCGTCCAACGAGTGGGGCATGGAGATCTGGAACGAGCCCGTCGCCTACAAGAAGGGCGCGGCCTACCTCGGCGCGGGCTTCACCATCAAGACGATCAACGATGACTACATCGGCGCGCTGCGCGCGGTCGATCCGAAGACGGGCAAGATCGTCTGGGAGGTCAAGGACACGGCGCCGCTGTGGGGCGGCGTGCTGACCACCGGCGGCAACCTGGTGTTCTGGGGTACTCCGGAGGGGTATCTGAAGGCCGCCGACGCGAAGACGGGCAAGGTGCTGTGGCAGTTCCAGACGGGCTCGGGCGTCGTCGCCCCGCCGGTGACCTGGCAGCAGGGCGGCGAGCAGTACGTGAGCGTGGTCTCCGGCTGGGGCGGCGCCGTGCCGCTGTGGGGCGGCGAGGTGGCCAAGAAGGTCAACATGCTCGAGCAGGGCGGCATGGTGTGGGTCTTCAAGATCCCCAGGGCCGGCGGCGCTCTCGCGCCGAAGCAGGCCGCCGCCGAACCCGCCACCAAGGTCGCGGCCGCCCATTGATCGCTCGAGAGAACGCGGGCCGGCTCGTGCGCGCGCGAGCGTGACGCGCGCGGGCAGGCCCGCACGGAGATTTCCATGACTGACACGACACGACGCATCTTCATCGCTCGCTCGCTGGCCGGTGGCTGCGCCGTCGCGGGCCTGGGCCTGGCGACCTCGGCCCGCGCGGCCGCCCATGTCGAGGAGACGGACGAGAGCGCCGTCGGCCTCGGCTATCACCACGACACCCGGCTCACCGACCAGAAGAAGTACCCCGCCCACACGCCGCAGCAGCGCTGCGTCGACTGCGCGTTCTGGCAGGCCACGGCCAGCGACGCCTGGGGAGGCTGCGCGATGTTCGGCCGCAAGCAGGTGGCCGCCGGCGGCTGGTGCGGCGCCTTCGCGAAGAAGCCGGGCTGAGGCGATGCGGGGCGCGCATCGCCTGCGCCTGCTCGCCGTGCCGCTCGCGCTCGCGCGGGCGCTCGCGTGGGCCGAGGAGCCCACGCAGGTCGCATCCCTGCAATCGGTGGTCGTCGTCGGCACCACCGTGCTGCCCGGCGTCGGCACGCCGTTGTCGCAGGTGACCGCCAACGTGCAGACGCTGCGCGGCGATGCGCTCGCGTCTGCGCACGCCGCGACGCTGGCGCAGGCGCTCGACCAGGGCGTCGGCAGCGTCAACGTCAATGACACCGCAGGCAACCCGTACCAGCTGGACGTCAACTTCCGCGGCTTCACCGCGTCGCCCGCGCTCGGCACGCCGCAGGGGCTGTCGGTGTTCGTCGATGGCGTGCGCGTCAACGAGGTGTTCGGCGACACGGTCAACTGGGACCTGATTCCGGCCGGCGCGATCGATCGCCTGTCGGTGATCCCCGGCTCGAACCCGGTGTTCGGCCTCAACACGCTGGGCGGTGCGCTGTCGGTGACGACCCGCGACGTCTTCGGCGAGGACGGCGGCCAGGTGCGCGCGACCGGCGGCGCCTGGGGCCGCCAGGGCCTCGAGGCCGAGGCCGGCGGCCACGGCGCGCGCGCCGGCTGGTTCGTCACCGGGAACGCGCTGCGCGAGCAGGGCTGGGGCACCCACGACCCGAGCCGCGTCGCGCAGGCGTTCGGCAAGCTCGGCTGGCGGGACGGCGCAGACCACGCGGACGTGAGCCTGTCGCTTGCAAGCACGCGGCTCGAGGGCAACCAGACGCTGCCCCTGAGCTGGCTGGCGGACTTCAGGCAGGCGTATTCCTGGCCCGACCGGCAGATCAACCACCTGGCGTTCCTGAACGCGAACGCGAACCATCGCTTCTCGCCCACGCTGCTGCTGGAGGCCAACGCGTTCCACCGCGCATTGCGCAGCTTCGTCAGGAACAGCAACGTCAACGACGACTTCGACACCGCCGAGGCCATCGGCATCGGCAACGAGCCGACCGCCAACGCGATCAACGACATCCGCCAGGCGCGCACGGGCGCGTCTCTGCAACTGACGTCGGCCGCCGCGATCGCCGGCCACGCGAACCACCTGGTCGCGGGCGCGAGCGTCGAGGGCGGCTTCACGCGGTTCACGCAGTCGGACCAGGAGGCCGGCGCGTCGCGCGACACGACGTCGACACGGCCGCTCACGCTGCGGACTTCGCTGCATGCGCGCGCCGCCGATGCCGGCCTGTACGCGACCGACACCTTCGGGTTCGAGGCGCACGATTTCCTCGTCGTCTCCGGGCGCTACGACGTCGCGAAGGTCGTCCTCGCCGACCAGCTCGGCACCGCGCTGGACGGCAACCACAGCTTCCGCCGGTTCAACCCCGCGATCGGCCTCACGTCGAACCCGACGCCCGGGCTCACGTTGTACGCCGCCTACAACGAGGGCATGCGCGTTCCCACGCCGGTGGAACTGACCTGCGCCGACCCGGCCGCGCCGTGCGCGCTGCCCAACGCGTTCTCGTCGGATCCCGCGCTCAAGCCGGTGATCTCGCGCACCACCGAGCTCGGCGCGCGCGGCAAGTCGGGCGAAGCGCTCGAATGGAGCATCGCGCTGTTCCACACGGACCTGCGCGACGACATCCAGTTCATCAGCAGCGGCGGCGGCGCGACGAGCGCGGGCTACTTCAGGAACGTCGGCGCCACACGACGCCAAGGCGTGGAACTGGGGCTGCGGTCACAGCTCGATGCGCTGACGCTGGCGGCGCGCTACAGCGTCGTCGACGCAACCTTCCGCACGCCGCTGGTCCTGAACAGCCCGAACAATTCGACGGCCGCGCCGATCAGTTGCGCGGGCTGCACGGACATCGCCGTGCGCCCCGGCGACCGCCTGCCCGGGATCGCGCGCCGCACGCTCAAGGTCGACGCGCGGTGGACGTTCCGCAAGGGCGCGGTCGTCGGCGTGACGATGGTCTCGCAGGGCCCCACGCATGCGCGCGGCGACGAGAACAACGCCGACGCCAACGGCCGCGTGCCGGGTTTCACGCTGTTCAACCTCGACGCGCGCATGCCGCTGGGCCCCGGCTGGGAAGCCTTCGCCAACGTCGACAACGTGTTCGGCCGTCGCACGTCGACCTTCGGCACGCTGGGGCGGAACGTGTTCACCGGCCCCGGCCGCACGTTCGACGTCACGGGCGCCAGCTGGCGCAGCGAGCAGTTCCGCGTCGCGGGCGCGCCGCGCGGCATCTGGGCGGGCATGACATGGCGCTTCGGCGCGCAGGCCGCCGACGCGTCCTGAGGCACTGTCCTGCCGCGCGACACCCGCCGCGCGGTCGCTCCATCGGATTGGCACATCGCACGCGGCGTGCGGGACAGCACATGCGAGCAATCCCTTCCTCCACGCGGCCGTCGCGCCGCGGCGCGTCGCGGTCGGGGACATCCGCCGTCACGCGCCGACGCAACCGACCGTTGGAACGCTCCCTCCTGGCACTGGCATATCGCTTGCGAAACGCGGCCACGGGTCGCACGCATTCCCGGGCCCGCACATCCACACACCAGGAGACAAGAGACATGAAGACCTCACGACACGCCGCCATCCTCGGCGCGGCGATCGCCGCCGCCGCGGGTCACGCCGGCGCGGCCGACTTCAAGGCGGGCGACTGGGACCTGTCGGTTGGCGGCATCGTCAACGCCTTCTACACGCGCACGCATTGCGGCGGATCGCAGGCCGTCGGCGGCCTCGCGCTCGCCACGCAGGCGCTCGGCTGCGGCGGCGACGACGGCCGCACCGTGATCGGCAACGGCCTGCTGCCGAATGCGCTGATCATCAGCGCCAAGGGCTCGCAGGACGGCATCGACATCGGCGCGACGCTGATGATCGGCGCGGCCGCGTCCTCGGACGACGCGATCGGCAACAACAGCAACGTCGACGTGCGCCAGGGCTTCCTCACGTTCGGCACCAGGGACGCCGGCAGCGTGAAGCTGGGCCGCGACTACGGGCTGTTCGGCCGGTCGGCCATCCTCGGCGACATGACGCTGTTCGGCGCCGGCATGCCCGTGGCAGCGACGCAGCGCAACCGCGTCACGCTGGGCCACATCGGCGCCGGCTACACGTACCTGGGCACGTATGGCCAGGTGGCATACGCGGCGCCGTCGATGGGCGGCTTCGCGGCCACCGTGGCGCTCATGAGCCCGGTGGACGCGAGCGGCACCGCATTCGTGGGCCGCACGTCGCCGCAGATCCAGGCCATGGCGTCCTTCGCGTTCACGGGCGGCAAGGTCTGGGCGGGCCTCAAGAGCCAGAAGTTCGACGGTCCGGCGGGCACGGGCTTCACGATGAACGGTGCCGAGATCGGCGGCAGCGCCACGCTGGGCGATTTCGGGCTGCTGGCCAACGTGCAGTCGGGCAAGGGCATCGGCGTCCTGTCGGACGGCGACTCCGGCCCGCGCAGGCAGACCAACGTCGCCGTGCAGGGCACGTTCCAGGCGACGCCCAAGCTGAAGCTGGGCCTGAACTGGGGCGAGAGCCGCCTGCGCGACGGCGTGGTCGGCACCGATCTGCGCAGCAACGCGAACCTCACCGGCGGCCTGTACTTCGCGCTCACGAGGAGCCTGACGCTGACCGGCGAACTGAGTCGCACGATGTCGAAGGACATGGCGGGCGACACGGCCAGGCTCGACGGCGTCGCGGCCGGCGCCATCCTGTTCTTCTGAGAGCGACTGTGTCGCGATGGGCCGGGGTGTGCCGTTCTGGCACACGCGGCCCGGCGCGCTGCATGTCGCGCCCACGGCGCCGCGATCGAGCGTCCGTAGTGACCCGCAGGCCACCGGCCCGGGCGGGACATCGGCCTCCTTCTCCGCGCCTTGGCACGCAAATCGCAGTACGCCTTCCGACAGTTCCACTTCGCCCCAAGGACGCTGTCTTCGACCGGGGCCCAGACCACCTAGGAGACTTTCATGGACATGCTCGAACCCGGCCGCTTCGGCTACGCGGTCAACTTCAAGAAGCGCTACGGCAACTACATCGGCGGCGAATGGGTGCCGCCGGTCAAGGGCGAATACTTCGAGAACATCACGCCCGTCACGGGGCGCACGTTCTGCGAGATCCCGCGCTCGTCGGCCGACGACGTCGAACTGGCGCTTGACGCCGCGCACGCCGCCAAGGCCGCCTGGGGCCGTACCTCGCCCGCGGAGCGCGCGAACATCCTCAACCGCATCGCCGACCGCATGGAGCAGAACCTCGAGCTCATCGCGACTGCCGAGACCTGGGACAACGGCAAGCCGATCCGCGAGACGTTGGCCGCCGACATCCCGCTGGCCATCGACCACTTCCGCTACTTCGCCGGCTGCGTGCGCGGCCAGGAGGGCGGCATCAGCGAGATCGACCACACCACCTACGCCTACCACTTCCACGAACCGCTGGGCGTCGTGGGCCAGATCATCCCGTGGAACTTCCCCATCCTGATGGCCGTGTGGAAGCTGGCGCCGGCGCTGGCGGCCGGCAACTGCGTCGTGCTCAAGCCCGCGGAGCAGACGCCCGCGTCGATCCTCGTGCTGATGGAACTGATCGGCGACCTGCTGCCCAAGGGCGTTGTCAACGTGGTCAACGGCTTCGGCCTGGAGTGCGGCAAGCCGCTGGCGTCGAACAAGCGCATCGCCAAGATCGCGTTCACCGGCGAGACCACCACCGGCCGCCTGATCATGCAGTACGCCAGCCAGAACCTGATCCCGGTGACGCTGGAACTGGGCGGCAAGTCGCCCAACATCTTCTTCGAGGACGTGATGCGCCAGGACGACGCGTTCTTCGACAAGGCGCTGGAAGGCTTCGCGATGTTCGCGCTCAACCAGGGCGAGGTCTGCACCTGCCCGTCGCGCGTGCTGGTGCAGGAGTCGATCTACGACCGCTTCATCGAGCGCGCCGTGCAGCGAGTGGCCGCCATCAAGCAGGGCAACCCGCTGGACAAGTCGACCATGATCGGCGCGCAGGC
>DATCRO010000194.1:0-2350 GCA_036569025.1 Burkholderiaceae bacterium | reverse complement strand
GCCTGCTGGTTCCGGGCAGCAGCGATATCCCGGTGGTCGCCGGCATGTCGCGTTCCGGCTACCGGCCGCTGCTCAAAGCGGGCATCCGCGTGTTCGAATGGAACGGCTCGATGCTGCACGCCAAGACGGCGGTAGCCGACGGGCTCTGGGCGCGGGTGGGTTCGTCCAATCTCAATATCGCCAGCTGGCTGAGCAACCGCGAGATCGACGTGGCGGTGGAAGACGCCGCCTTCGCCCAGCAGCTGGCCGCGCAGTACGAGCAGGACCTGGCCAATGCCACCGAGATCGTGCTGACCCCGCGTCCGAACCGCCCGTACAAGGACCGCGTCAGCGCCTCCGCCCGGCGTACCCGCACCGGCCGCATGGGCGGCAGTTCCAGCCGCGCCGCCGCCGGCGCCCTGCGCATCGCCAACACCATGGGCGCCGCGCTCAGCGACCGCCGCGTACTGGGCGACACCGAGACCGGCCCGCTGCTGGCCGGCACCGCCGCGCTGGCGGCGCTGGCGGCGGTGGCGATCCTGTGGCCGGCCGTGGTGGGCTGGCCGATCGCGGTGCTGGCGGCATGGTTCGCGCTGAACTTTGGCATCCGCGCCTGGCGGGCGCGGCGCAGGCACCAGCGGCGGATCGAGGCGGCGGACGAGCCGGACGCCTGAGCCGGCGAACCGAACGTTGCCGCACCGTTGGGGTTCGCCTGCGGCTCACCCCAACCTACACTTCAACACTTTGCGGCAAGCTCATGACAGCGCGGCAGTTCCTGCGCTAGTCTCCCGCTTTCCATGCCTGCCCCCGACGCTCCCACGCCGCCCTCGCGGCACATCCTTACGCCGAGCACGCTCAACCGGCTGGTGCGCGACCTGCTCGAGGATGCGCTGCCGCTGGTGTGGATCGAGGGCGAGCTGTCGAACGTGGCGCGGCCGGCCTCCGGGCACCTGTACTTCACCCTGAAAGATGCCAACGCCCAGGTGCGTTGCGCCATGTTCCGCCCCAAGGCCATCGGCCTGCGCTTCCGCCCCGCCGACGGCGCCCACGTGCTGGTGCGCGCCCGCGTCGGCCTGTACGAACCGCGCGGCGAATTCCAGCTGGTGGCCGAGCATATGGAGCCGGCCGGCGAAGGCGCCCTGCAGCGCGAGTTCGAACAGCTCAAGGCCAGGCTCGACGCCGAAGGCCTGTTCGACCGCTCGCGCAAGCGCCCCCTGCCCGCCTTCGCCCGCCGCATCGGCGTGATCACCTCCGCCACCGGCGCCGCCGTGCGCGACGTGCTGAGCGTGCTGTCGCGCCGCTGGCCACTGGCCGAAGTGGACGTACTGCCGGTGCCGGTGCAGGGCCGCGAAGCGCCGCCGGCGATCGTCTCGATGCTGCGCCGCGCCTCCGCCAGCGGCCGCTACGACGCGTTGCTGCTCACGCGCGGCGGCGGATCGCTCGAGGACCTGTGGTCTTTCAACGACGAGCGCCTGGCGCGCGCGATCGCCGCCTCGCCCGTGCCCGTGGTGTCGGCAGTCGGCCACGAAACCGACTTCAGCCTGTCCGATTTCGCCGCCGACCTGCGCGCGCCGACGCCCTCGGTCGCGGCGGAACTGCTGGTGCCCAGCCGCGACGATCTCCTCCGCCGGTTGCGCGCACTGGATGCACGCCTGCGCAACCTGCAGGCACAGCAATTGCGCGCGGCGATGCAGCGCGCCGACCGCGCCGCACTGCGCCTGAACGCATTGCGTCCGCGCGCGCGGCTCGATGCCTTGTGCAAGCGTCAGGCGGACGCGCTGCGGCGCCTGTCGGCCGCCTGGCAGCGGCGCATCGATCGCGAACGCGCCCGCGTCCGCCATGCCGACGCGGTACTGCGCGCGGCGCACCCACAGCGCCGCATCGCGCGCCTGCGCGAACGCCTGGCCGCCGTGTCTTCGCGCCCGCAGGCCGCGGTGGTGCGGCGGCTGGGCAACGAGACGCTGCGGCTGCGCGGGCTCGCGCGCTCGCTCGAAGCGGTCAGCCCGCTCGCCACCGTCGCACGCGGCTACGCGATCCTGCGTCATCCCGACGGACGCGTCGTGCGCAGCGTGCTAGACGCCGCGCCCGGCGATCGCCTGGACGCGCGACTGGCCGACGGCCAGCTGCCGCTGCGGGTGATCGATCCCGGCGAAGCGTGACGGTCGCCCGCAGATCGCGAGCCGACGCCGCGCGACACCTTCGCAAGGTCGCCTGCAACACCACCCATGCCGCGTTTACACGGCATGATCTAGGCTTCGCGAAACAAGGAGGATTCCGATGCTCGCCAGGCGCTATCCCTATTACCTCGCCAACCAGCCGGTCGACGGGAAGCAGGAACTGGACGTCCTCGACAAGTACACCGGCAAGCGCG
>DATCRO010000193.1:0-2034 GCA_036569025.1 Burkholderiaceae bacterium | reverse complement strand
CCAGCTCGGCGACCCGCACGAAGGTCACCATCTCCGGCAGCACCTTGAGAAATGAATTCGTTCCCACGACGCAATAGTCCTGTTCCGGCCGACGCCTGTGCGGCCCGGGTGATGCCCGGAACAATTCCATGCCCGACGGATGCGTCGGGTTCTCGGAAATGTTCACGGACGGCGCAAGCGAAGTATGGATTCAAAGACGAAGAGGCCGGCGGGCATCGGCCTCGCCGAAGTCATGCTGCTGCTGGTGGCGGCGGTGTGGGGCGGCAGCTATGCAGTGGCCAAGCAGGCGACGCAGCAGCTGCCGGTGCTGGAGTTCATCGCGCTGCGCTTCGGGCTGACCTTCCTCGTGCTGCTGCCCGCGCTGAAGCCGCTGTTCGGCGTCGGGTGGCAGAGGGGCCTCGCCGTCGGCGGCCTGCTCGGTGCGAACCTGCTGGCGATCTTCGTCTGCGAGACCTTCGGCGTGTCGCTCACCACGGCCAGCAATGCCGCCTTCCTCATCAGCCTGTGCGTCGCGCTCACGCCCTTCGTCGAATGGTGGCTGCTGGGGCAGCGGCCGGCGCCGCGCATGTTCCGGGCTGCCGGCCTGTCGGCGCTGGGCGCGGCGATGCTCTCGGCCACTTCGCCCGCGGAACTCTCGGTGGGCTGGGGCGATGGCCTGATGGTGATCGCGGCCTTCCTGCGCGCCGTGATGGTCTGCATGACGCGACGGCTCGCCGGGCACCATGCGATGCCGGCGCTGACGCTGACGGCGGTGCGGTCGGGCGTGATGGCCCTCGGCGCGGGGGCGCTCGCGCTCGTCGCCGCGCCGGCCGGCGGCGCATGGCACGTTCCGCCTGCCACGGCCTCCTTCTGGTGGGGCATGGCCTACCTCGTGCTGCTGTGCACCGTCTTCGCCTTCTTCGCGCAGAACCATGCGGCCTCGCGTTCGAGCCCGAGCCGCGTGTCGCTGCTGATGGGCAGCGAGCCGGTGTTCGGCGCGCTGATCGCGGCCTACGGCTTCGGCGAGCGCATCGGGCCGTGGGGCTGGGCAGGGGGCTTGCTGATCGTCTGCGCGGCGTGGTGGGTGACGATGCCGGCGAGGGAGACTCCGGGCCGCGTTGTCGCCAGCGATGCCGCCTGAGAGGGCGGGCGGGCCGTGTCATGCTCGCGCGATGAACGACGACTTCTCCGTTGATGCGGCCGATCAAACGCTGCGCGGCACGGTCACCGGCAACACCGCTGGCGACGCGCCGAGCGTGCTGGCTCTGCACGGCGGCGGCCAGTCCTCGCGGCGCGGCATCCAGTACCTTCTCTCGGCTCTGGCGCGCGATGGCGTCGCGAGCGCCTCCTTCGACTTCTCCGGTCACGGAGACAGCACCGGCCAGGTCGAAGGCTCCAGCCTGAACGAACGCATGGCGCAGGCGCTGGCCGTGGCCGGCCACGTGGCGCCGGGGCGGCCGCTCTCGCTGATCGGCACGAGCATGGGCGGCCACGTCGCGTGTTCCCTGATCGAGCGGCTGCAGCCGCCCGCGCTGGTGCTCTTCTGCCCGGCAGCCTATGTGGCCCCGGCCCAGGACGCGCCCTTCGGCCCGAGCTTCCAGCAGATCCTGCGCTCGACCGTGGACTACGCGAGCTCGCCGGCCTTCACGGCGCTCGAAGGCTTCGAGGGCCGCCTGCTGCTGGTCCACGGAACGCAGGACGCCGTGATTCCCGCGCAGGTCCTCGACCAGTACGAGCGCAGGGCCCGCAGGGCCGAGTCCGTCGAGGTCGTGCGGCTCGAAGGCGCGGGGCACAAGCTGCACGACTGGCTCCAGTCCCGTCCACGGGACCACGGGCTCGTGCTCGATGCCGTGCTGCGGACGCTGGCCCCCGGGGCTCGGAGACAATCCGCGCCGGGAGGAATTTCGTTCACATGATTTCGAAGAAACAGGGAGCGCGCGCCGCCTGGCGCGCATGCGGCATCGCGCTGGCGGTCGCCGCCGTCTCGGCGCACGCCGAAACCGACGCGGCGGCACCCGCGGATCCGCAGCGATCGCAAGCCACGCAGGCCGTCGC
>DATCRO010000192.1:0-3565 GCA_036569025.1 Burkholderiaceae bacterium | reverse complement strand
GTGCCGTTCGTACAGGCCCGCCAGCCAGGCCAGCGCCGGCGCCTCATCCGGCGAGCCGCGCTCGGGCCCCGCCTCGAACGCGTCGACCGCGCCCTGCAGTCGCGCGACGGCGTCGCGCACATGGCCGAGCTCGTCGCCTTCCTTGGCGAGCAGGTATTCGATGTGCAGCGTGCGCCGGTCGGTGACGCCGAACTGCGCGCGCGCCAGGGCGGCCGCCTCCTCGAGCGGCTGCTGCGCGCGACCGGGATGGCCGCTGCGGCGCTCGAGGTCGCCGATCAGCGCGAGGATCTCGACATGCAGCGCCGGTTGCAGCGCGAAGTCGCGCTCGACCCGCTCGCGGCCCTGCGCGAGCAGCAGCGCGGTGGTGTCGTTGGCCGCCGCGCCCTGCGTCGCGTTGTCGAACAGGCCCTCGAGGAAGGACTTGAGCGCCCGGGCACGCCGCGCCTCGTCCTCGGCCGCGAGCGCCTGAGCGTGCGTCTGCGCGGCCGCGGCGCGCGCGAGGCTCGCCTCGTGCAGGCCGATCGCCGTGCTGCCGGCCAGCAGCGTGGCCGCCAGCAGGCCCGCGGCGACGCCGAACGCATGACGCCTGGCGAACTTGCCCACGCGCACGAGGACGCCGTCCGCGCGCGCCAGCAGGGGCCGGCCGGCGAGATGGCGCTGGACGTCGTCCCGCATCACGGCCACGTCCGGATAGCGCCGCAGCGGATCGCGACGCGTGGCCTGGCGCACGATCGCGTGCAGGTCCGCTCCGAGCGCACGGCGCAAGGCCTCGTCGTCGAAGACCGGGGCGTCGGCCTCGCACGCGTCGGCGCCGCGGCGTGCACGCTGTCCACCCAGCAGTTCGGCCAGGAGGACGCCCAGGGCATAGACGTCGATCGAGGTCGTCGTCACGTCGCCCGCGAACTGTTCGGGCGCCGCATAGGCCCGCGTCATGCGCCGGGCCTGCGTGCGCGTCGGCTCGGCGTCGCCGCCCAGCAGCTTGGCGATGCCGAAGTCCACGAGCTTGACGCGTCCCTCCCCGTCCACCAGCACGTTGCTGGGCTTGAGGTCGCGATGCACGATCAGGTTGCGATGCGCGTGCTCCACCGCCGCGCACACGTCCATGAACAGGACGAGCCGCTCGCGCGTGCCGAGCGAGAGGCGGTCACAGTGCGCGACGAGGTTGTCGCCGGCCACGAACTCCAGCGCGAGGAATGGCGTGCCGCTCGGCGAGAAGCCCGCATCGAGCAGCTGGGCGATGTGCGGATGTTGCAGGCGCGCCAGGATGCGCTGCTCGCGCAGGAAGCCGCGGCGCTCGTCGGCGTCGTGCACGTCCAGTCGCAGCAGCTTCAGCGCGACCGTCTGCGGGCCGCCGGGCAATTGCCGCAGCGCCTCGAACACGCTGGCCATGCCGCCCGCGCCCACGAAACGCAGCACGCGATAGCCGTCCACGACCGGCAGCACGTCGTCCAGGCCCTCGACGAGCGACGGCATCCACTGCGCGATGCCGCGTTCGAGCGACTGCACGCCGGGAGCATCGTCGAGCGCCCGCGCGACCAGGTCGCGCACGTCCGGGTCGGCGCAATGCGTGCGCAGCCACTCGGCGCGCTCGGCGGCGGGCACGTCGAACAGCGTGTCGATCAGGGGCTCGATCTCGAGCCAGCGCGCGGAGATGTCGATCATGGTCAGCGACGCATCGTCGCATCCTCCCGACCCATCAGCGCAATCGCGTCGCGAACACCGACATCCGCTTCAGTCCGGCGACAGGCAGGCGCCCAGGAACGTGCGCGCCTTGAGCCAGTCGCGCTCCACGGTGCGCGCGGTCACGCCCAGGACGTGCGAGATCTCCACGCTCGACAGGTCGGCGAACAGGCGCAGCTCCGCGACCCGCGCGAGGCGTTCGTCGACCGCCGCGAGCCGCTCCATCGCCTGGTCGATCGCGAGCACGTCCAGGATGTCGGGCCCGGCCGGCTCCTCCAGCACCAGCGGCGCCTGGCGCTTCTGCGCGCGATGGCGCCGCGCGTGGTCGACCAGGATGTGGCGCATCGCCCGGCTCATGTAGGCGTACAGGTGGGCGCGATCGGGAAAGGACACGTCCCTGCGCCCGGCCAGCTGCAGCCAGGCCTCGTGCACGAGCGCGGTCGTGTCCAGCGTGTGGGCCTGCTCGCCCAGGCGCTGGCGGTGCGCGAGTCGATGCAGCGTCGCGTAGATCCGCGGGATCAGGCCGTCGATGGCGGCGGCGTCGCCCGCGGACGCGCGCGCGAGGATTTCAGTGATGGACAGGTCGGCAGTCATGCGCCAGCGGGCGACGCGGCGGCGTCGCGGATTTTTTTCCAGGGCAATGTCGGTGCGGGCAGGCGCTCTGCGCTCATGGAGGAGATGGTGCACGGAGCGCCATCGTCCACTCAGCCACTTCATGGAGCGCCTTCATGGCAAAGCAGATCCTTTCGTCCAGCCGACTCGCCCTGGCCGCCGGCCTTCTCGCGGTCTCGTTCTCCGGGCCCGGCGCGGCCGCCGGATTCGGAGCCGATCCGACCGCGGGCAAGCGTACACCAGACGCCGCGCCGGCCAGCCAGTGGCGGTCGTGGTCGTACCAGACGCTCGACTACCCCGGCGCCGCGCAGACGATCTTCTGGGGCCTGGACGACTTCGGCGGGCTCGCCGGCCAGTACACGATCGCGGGCGGCGTGGCCCACGCCATGACCTACCGCCACGGGAACTTCCAGCCGCTGGACCCCGACAAGCTGGGCACGTACTTCAGCGCCGCCGGCGGCCCCAACGACGCCGGCACGACCTTCGGCGGCTACGCCGACGCGTCGGGCACGCAGCACGGCTTCGTGAGCCGGCGCGGCCGCTTCGAGACCGTCGACTTCCCCGGCCACCTGAACTCGAACGTCGACGCCGTCGATGGCGACGGCACGATCCTGGGCGTCTACTGGGATGCGGACCACGTCTTCCACGGCATGCTGAGCCGCAACGGCAACGAGACGCCGATCGACGTGGCCGGCGCGCGCGACACCTACCCGCTGGGCCTGAACAGCAAGGGCGATTCCGTCGGCTACTGGGACGCGGCCGGCTCGGCGACCCACGGCTACGTGCGGCGCGCGGACGGCCAGGTCGCGTCGCTGGACATCCCCGACGCGGCGGCCACCGTGGCCTTCGCGATCAACGACCGCGGCCAGGTCGCCGGCTACTTCACGGACAGGTCGGGCGCGCTCCACGGCTTCGTCAAGACCGGGGAACAGGTCCAGCAGCTGGACATGCCCGGCGCCGTCGCGACGATCGTCACCGCCCTCAACAACTGCGACAGCGTCGCCGGCGAATACCGCGACGCGGGCGGCGTGCGCCACGGCTTCATGGCCTTGCTGAAGTGATGCGGCCGGCGCGCCGTTGAATCGAGGCCGGCCCCGACCCGCGGGTCGGCCGCGGCCCGCCGACGGAGCCCGGCCCCCCGCTAAGTATTTTCCCCCGCCCCGTCGCGTTGAAAGCTGGCTGAAGGATGGCGCCTTCTAATCTGCGCGCTCGACGGATCGGCCACGACGGCGACGTCCCCGCGGCACGGCGGGGATCGCGCCGCCCATCACCC
>DATCRO010000191.1:0-5524 GCA_036569025.1 Burkholderiaceae bacterium | reverse complement strand
GGATGGCTGTGCGCGATGCCCACGCCGATGTTGAAGCGACCGCCCGGAGCCGGGAAGATCCAGCCGTAGCCGGGGCTGAGCCGCTTGTGCCAGACGACCTCGAGCGCCTTGATGCGGCCCACCATCGCGTCGTTCCTCACGTAGCCGCGCAGCGCGATGCCGCTGGGCGTGCGGCGCTTGCACATGTCGGCGGCCTGCAAGGCCTGGGGCACGGCGCCGGTGGCCAGCACCACCCACTTCGCGCGCACCTCGCGCAGCGTCTCGCCCTGCTTGAGGCGCGCGCCGACCACGGCGTCGGCCTCGGAGAGCGCCGCCTCGAAGCGCCACGGCGTGCGCAGCGTCGCGCCGGCGCGCACGGCGGCGCGGCAGACGATGTCGTCGAGGACGCGGCGTGGCAGCACGGCCACGCGGCCGGGCACGTCGATGCGCCCGCCGCGCGGGCCGATGCAGGCCACGTGCTGCGAGGCCTGCGCCGCCGCCATCACCTCCTCGTACACGCCCAGCCGCTGCAGCGCGTGGTGGGCGTCCGGGATCAGGCCGTCCCCGCAGACCTTGTCGCGCGGGAAGTCGTGCTGGTCGACGAGCACGACATCGGCGTCGGCGCGCGCCAGCCACAGGGCGCACGCGGCCCCGGCCGGGCCGGCGCCGACGACGAGGACGTCGCAGGAAGAGGGAAGGTCGGCATTCGTCATGAGCGGGGGATTATCCCCGGCAGGCTCGCGACGTCGTCATCCTGCGCGCGGTCGCAGGATCCCTGCGCCGGGGTCAAGCCGCCGCGGCCTCCGGGCTCACGCGCAGCGTGACGCGTCCGTCGTCGCGGGCCTGGGCGATGTCGGCCTCGACTTCGCGCAGCGCCTCGCTGGAGACCGCCGTCGTGCGCACGATGCCCACCGCGCAGTTGCGCCCGTGGTTCTTGGCCGTGTAGAGCGACAGGTCGGCCAGGTTGACCGCCTGCTCCCAGGAGACGGGCACATGGCTGGCGGGCAGCGGGAAGGCGGCGTAGCCGATCGACACCGAGGTCGCGATGGCCGTGCCGTTGTCCAGCACGACCGGCACATGGTTCATCGCGACGCGCACGCGCTCGGCGAGCTGGTCGAGCTCCGCGCCCTCGACGTTGGGCGCGAACACGAGGAACTCCTCGCCGCCCCAGCGGGCCACCAGGTCGTCGGCGCGCATCGCGGCGCCCAGCCGGCGCGCCACCTCCACCAGCACGCGGTCGCCCGCGGCGTGGCCGTGGACATCGTTGACGCGCTTGAAGTGGTCGACGTCCACCATCAGCAGCGCCCCGCGGAACGCGCGCTCGCCGCCGCGCACGCGCATCACCTCGCGGAACTGGCGCCGGTTGGCCAGGCCCGTGAGGGCGTCGCGCTCGCTGTGCGCGCGCAGCAGCGCCTCGTGCTTGACGAGCGTGCGATTCAGCTCCCGCATGCGCAGGTACATCATCAGCGCCAGCACGCCCAGCAGCACCAGCGCGGCGCCGGCGAACATCCACAGGCGGCGCGCGAGGGCCTGGTTGTCGAGCTCGGCCTGCTTGAGCTGGTTGTCGCGGCCCAGCAGCTCGATGCGGCGCTTCTGCGAATCCTGGTCGTAGCGGGCGCGCAGTTCGGCCTCGGCCGCGGACTTGTTGGCCGCGCGGATCTCCCGGGTCAGCGCTTCCTCGCGATGGAACAGCTCGAGCGCGCCCGCGGTGTCGCCTGCCTTGCCCAGGGCGTCGCCGAACTCGCGCAGGGCCTCCTGGCGCTGGCCGGGGCCCGTGTCCTTCTGCCACAGCTCCAGCACGTGCGCCATCTCGGCCTTGCCTTCGGCCACGCGGCCCAGCGCCAGCTTGGCCAGCGCGCGGTTGTGCAGCAGCAGCCGTTCGGTGCGGGAGTCGTGGTGCAGCTTGGCCACCGGCAGCGCGAGGTCGATGGCCGCCAGCGCATCGCCGGGGCGGCCCTGGTGGATGTAGGCGTCGGCCAGGTTGGCGCGCAGCAGCATGGCCGGGCGCTTCAGGCCGGCTGCGTTGGCCACGCCGAGCGCGGCCTCGTAGTCGCGCTGCACGGCCTCGGGCTGCTGGCGCTTGAAGTGCAGCAGGCCGCCCAGCACCGCGACGCGCACCTGCACCCAGGCCGAGCCGTCGGCGCGTGCCACGTGCTGCGCCTGCGCGATGAGCCGGTTGGCCGTGGTGGAGTCGGCATTGGCCTCCGCCTGCAGCGCGGCCACGCCCAGCGAGATCGCCTCGCGCGGGCGGTCGCCGTTGCGGCGCGCGACGTCCAGCATGGCCTGCGCGTAGCCGTTGGCGATGACGGCGTTGCCCTGGTCGGCGGCGCCGCGCTGGGCCATGTCCAGCGCGCGCCACCAGTCGCGGTAGTTGCACGCGGCGTCCTGGCGCGGGCCCGGCGCGCACGACTCGCTGTAGATCGCCAGCGCCGCGCGGGCCTGCTGGTACGACGTCGACATGTGCCCGCCGTTGACCTCGATCTCCGCTCGCACCAGGTGGGCGTCGGCGTCGGCCAGCGGCTCGGTGCGGCCGAGCTCGGTCAGCGCGGCGACCTGCGCGAGCGCCTCGGCGATGCGCCCGTTGCGCGCCTGCACGATGCCCAGGCCGGTGAGGGATGCGCGCCGCAGCAGCGGCGAGACGGCGAAATCGTTGTTCGACATCTCGTCGATGGCGCGGATCGCGCTGTCGGGCGTCTCGTCGCCCTGGCGCACCAGGTCGTCGATCTGCTGGATGTCGTCCGGCGCGGCCTGCGCGGCGCCGCTGGCCAGCGCGAGGCCGGCGGCCAGGGCGAGGACGAGGCTGCGCGCGCGCATCACGCCACCTCCGCGCCGTGCGCCGGCGTGCGCGGCTGCTCGGGCGCGCGCGTGGGGGCGGGCGCGCCCTGGCGCAGGCTCGGGCCCTGCTGGAAATGCAGCTCGACGCGGCCGTCGGCGGCCGCCTTCTCGAGGTGCTCGATGAACTCCTCGACCTGCGCGAGGCCCTCGGCGTCGACGCGGCGCAGGCTGCAGGCGCCGTTGCGGCCGTGCGCCTTGGCCAGGTACATCGCGGCGTCGACCAGCGAGATCGCACGCTCCCAGTTCAACGGCAGTTCGCGCTGCATCGGCGCGCGCCGCAGCGGGAACGGGCCGAAGCCGATCGACGCGGACACCGGCACCGGGTCGCCGTCGTGCATCACCGGCGCGTCGGCCAGCGCGCCCAGCAGGCGCTGCGCGAGCGCCTCGGCCTCGCCCTGGGGCAGCGGGCGCACGAGCACGAGGAACTCCTCGCCGCCCCAGCGCACGATCAGGTCGTCGTCGCGCAGTACCTGGCGCAGGCGGCGCGCGATCTCCACGAGCACGGTGTCGCCGCCGGCGTGGCCGCAGCGATCGTTGATCTGCTTGAAGTGGTCGACGTCCAGCAGGTACAGCGTGCCTTCCAGGCCGTCGGCATGCTCGGCGGCCATCACGGCCTGCAGGCGCAGCTGCTCGTTGCTGACCGACAGCAGCTGGTTGCGCACCCGCAGCCGGCGCGCCAGCACGGCCACCACCGCCAGCAGCAGCACGCTGACGATGCCGGCGGCCGTCCATTGCCGGACCTGCAGCTCGTGGTGGCGGATCTCCTCGTCCTTCAGGCGGCCCTCGCGGGCCAGCATGTCGAGTTCGTGCTGGCGGTTCTCGTTGGCGAAGCTCTCCTGCAGCTCGATCAGCGCTCGCTGGCGGTCCTGCTGGTTGAGCTCCTCGGACAGCTGGCGGTACTGGTGGTAGGCGGCCAGCGCGTCGTCGAGGTAGCCGGCGCGCTCGAGGTAGCCGCCGAGCTCGTGCTGCGATTCGGAGATGTCGACCGCGGTGCCCGAACGCTCGTCGATGCTGTTGGACTGGCGCACGAGCGGCAGGCCTTCGTCCTTGCGATGCATGCCGATCAGCGCCAGGCCCTTGTTGGCGACCGCCACGCTCTGCGCGGGAAGGTCGTTGGCGGCCACGGCCAGCGGCAGCGCCTTGTCGGCCAGCTCGTAGGCCGTCTGGAAGTCGCCGTGCTGCAGGTAGTAGTCGGCGATGTTGCCCATGCCGATCAGGATCTGGTGCTTGCTGCCGCCCAGGCGCGCGTGCTCCAGCGCGGCGCGCCAGTCGGCCAGCACGGTGCCCGAATCGCGGCCGCGGCTGAACTCGATGGCGCGCATCGTGTAGGCCGAGGAGATGCCGAATTCGTCGGACGACTCGGTGGCCAGGCGCATCTGCTCGCGGTTGATCTCGGCGGCCTTGTCGGTCTGGCCGGCGTCGAACAGGACGCTGGCGACCAGCGCGCGCAGGTCGATGCGGCGCCACATCGGGCCCGTCTCGTCGGCCAGCTTGAGCGCCTGGTTGTAGCGCGCCATCGCCTCGTCGTAGTGGCCGCCGCGGTTCTTCACGAAGGCCGAGTTCATCAGCAGGCGCAGCCGCAGCCAGTCGGGCAGGGTGGCCGGCAGCAGTACCTGGGCCTCGATGATCTGGCGCTCGGCCTTGCTGACCTCGCCGTGCGCCTGCAACCACTGGCCGCGCAGCAGCATCGCGCAAGGGCGCGCCAGCGGCAGGCGGTCCGACAGCGCCTCGATGCGCACGGCCACCTGCTCGGCCTCGTCGCCCTTGTTCTGGCCGACGTATTCCGACCCGAGCTCGAACAGCGCCTCGAGGTAGCGCGGGTTGTCGACCGGCAGCGCATCGACGTAGCGCAGCAGCCCGACCGTGGCCAGCTCCGGCTGGGCGCGGCCGACGAACTGGAGCCGCTCGAACTCGTCGACCGGCTTGAACGACGCGGCCACCGGCAGCGCGCTCGGCGGCTCGCCGGGCATCGAATCGGACGGGACGATGGCGCGGGCGTCCCCGGCCAGCAGCTGCAGCCCCGCCAGGACGGCGGCCATGGCGATGCCCGACGCGCGCCGGAGCGCGACGGGGGCGGCCGATGGCGGACGGCGGCTGGGGCCGCCGCGCCTGAGGTTTTCCTGGGGCATCGGAATCGTTATCGGTGGATTCTGGGCGGAATGAAGCCGCCCTGATCGCCGCCGAAGCCTCGGTTTCCCCAAACAATTCGCGTTGCGGGCCGCCCCGTGCGCCCGGGGCGTCGCGCTAGCGCGACCCGGCCGTGACGGATCGCTCGTCCAGAGCGCGTTCCACTTGCGCGCCGAGGTCGCGCCCGGCGTCGGCCGCCGCCAGCGCCGCGACCCGGGCGCAGCCGGCGCGCACCTCGGCGCTGTCGAGCAGCCGCTGCAGCGTGCGAGCCAGGGCGCGAGGGCGGGCGCCGGCGGTGCCGCCGGATTCGCGCGCCCCGGCCTGCAGCGCCGCCACGCGCGCCGCGTTGTCGAACTGGTCGTAGGCGAGCGGCACGATCACCTGCGGCACGCCGGCGCGCAGCGCCTCCGCGGTGGTGCCGATGCCGCCGTGGTGCACCAGCGCGGCCGCGCGCGGCAGCAGGGCGGCCAGCGGGACATAGGGCAGCCACAGCACGTCGGCGGGCAGCGGCGCGGGCACCTGCTCGCGGTGCGGGGTGAGGACGACGGCGCGCCGGCCCAGGCGCCGCGTGCCACCCAGGGCG
>DATCRO010000190.1:0-3221 GCA_036569025.1 Burkholderiaceae bacterium | reverse complement strand
GGCTGAAGGTCTGGAAGCCCGCCATGCTCACCATCGCGTCGCGGCGCGCGGTGGTGTAGTCGGCGTCGATCATCTCGGCCACCAGCTCGGGCAGCGTCGTGGTGGGCGTCCAGCCCAGCTTGGCCTTGGCCTTGCTCGGGTCGCCCAGCAGCGTCTCGACCTCGGTGGGCCGGTAGTAGCGCGGATCGACCCGCACGATGACCTGGCCCGGCTTGCACCTGGCCTTGTCGCCGGTGACGGCGTCGACGATGCCGACCTCGGCCTCGCCCTGGCCCTCGAAGCGCACGGTGATGCCCAGGCGCTCGGCGGACATGCGCACGAAGTCGCGCACGCTGTACTGCACGCCGGTGGCGATGACGAAATCCTCGGCCTGCTGCTGCTGCAGCATCAGCCACTGCATCTGCACGTAGTCGCGCGCATGGCCCCAATCCCGCAGCGCGCTCATGTTGCCCAGGTACAGCGCGTCCTGCAGGCCGAGCGCGATGCGCGCCATCGCGCGGGTGATCTTGCGCGTGACGAAGGTCTCGCCGCGCAGCGGGCTCTCGTGGTTGAACAGCACGCCGTTGCAGGCGTACATGCCGTAGGCCTCGCGGTAGTTGACAGTGATCCAGTAGGCGTAGAGCTTGGCCACCGCGTACGGGCTGCGCGGGTAGAACGGCGTCGTCTCCTTCTGCGGGATCTCCTGCACCAGGCCGTACAGCTCCGACGTGGAGGCCTGGTAGAAGCGCGTCTTCTTCTCGAGACCCAGGATGCGGATCGCCTCGAGCAGGCGCAGCGCGCCGATGCCGTCGGCGTTGGCCGTGTACTCGGGTTCCTCGAAGCTGACGGCCACGTGGCTCTGCGCCGCGAGGTTGTAGATCTCGTCGGGCTGCACCTTCTGCACGATGCGCGTCAGGTTCGTCGAGTCCGTCAGGTCACCGTAGTGCAGGACGAAGTCGCGGTTGTTGACGTGCGGATCCTGGTAGAGGTGGTCGATGCGGTCGGTGTTGAAGGACGATGCCCGGCGCTTGATGCCGTGGACCTCGTAGCCCTTCTTCAGCAGGAACTCGGCCAGATAGGCGCCGTCCTGGCCCGTGACACCGGTGATGAGCGCTACTTTTTTGTCGGTCATGCGGGCCATTATGCGCCGGGCGACGGCCTTCCATCAGCTGAAAAGGACGGGGATCAGCCCCCGGCAAAAAGCGCTTTCAGCCGGCGTGCCGACTCGGCGATGTCATGCCTGGCGACCGCGCGGCGGCGGGCCTCGCCGCCCATCCGTTCCAGGCGGCCGGCATCGGCCGACAGGGCGTCGCGCATCGCGGCGGCGAGCGCGTCGACGTCGCCCGCGGGCGCCAGCCAGCCGCAGCTCGCATCCACCAGTTCCGGGATGCCGGCGATGAACGTCGAGATCACCGGGCGGCCGAGCGCGAACGCCTCCATGATGACCACCGGCAGGCCCTCCGCGAAGCTGGGCAGCAGCAGCGCGCGCGATTCCACCAACGCGCGCCGCACCTCCACGTTGGACTGCCACCCGCGCAGCTCGATGTGCCCGCCCACGCCCCGGCGGGCGATCTCGGCCTCGAGCGCCGGCCGCTCCTCGCCGTCGCCGATCAGCACCACCTTCAGGCCGGGGAACTCGTCCTTGACCGCGGCCACCGCGGCCGGGATCAGCAGCAGGCCCTTCTGCGAGTTGAAGCGCGCGATGTTGACCAGCACCTGGTTGCCCGGGTTGGGCACGGGCGTGAAGTCGGGCAGTGCGAGGCCGCAGTGCACGATCTCGATCTTGGGCCAGTGCGCCCAGCGGCTGGCGCGGATCAGCTGCACGCGGCCGAAGGCCGAGATCGCCGCGATGAAGCGCGCGTGGGTCATCTTCAGGTCGAAGCTGAGCCGGTCGGTGTTCTCGAACTCGTCGGGCCCGTGCGCGGTGAAGCTGTAGCCCGGCCCGCCGAGGACGTGGCTCAGCAGCGCGATCGACGTGGCGTTGGTGGCGAAGTGCGTGTGCACGTGCACGGCCCCGCTGAGCGCAGCCTGCTGCTTGAAGTACACGCCCTGCAGCAGGTAGGCGACGTGGCGGCCGAAGCCCTCGCGCGCGTTGCGCCAGAGCCGGAACGCGACGCCCGCCGCGCGCGCCAGCCGCACCGGATTGGCCACCAGTTCGCGCAGGAAGGCCGCGAACAGGTTGGGCACGTTGCCGGCCAGCAGGTAGCGCGTGCGCTGCTGCTCGGCGAGGTCCAGCGGGTCGACCAGCTTCTGGCCCCAGGGCCGCGCCGCGAAGCGCTCGACCTCGACGCCGTCGGCGACCAGCGCCTCGATCTCGCGACGGATGAACGTCGTGCTGGTCATCGGATAGGAATTCAGGAGGTACGCGATCTTCACGGGGACGCTTCCACGACGGGGGGCCGGCATTGTCGGGCCGCTTCGACGACGCGCAGCACGGCCAGCGACGTGGCGTGCGGCATCAGGTCGCTCTCGGTCGCGCCGGCATCGAGCAGCGCGAGGAAGTGCGACAGCTGCGGCGCGTAGCGATCGACGCCGAACGGGCGCTCGAGGGCGGCGCGGCCACCCAGGAAGGCCTTGAGGCGGCGCACCCAGCGCCGGCGGCGCAGCGCGGCGACCAGCCCGGCCCGCGGGCCGCCGGCGTGCGCGGCGCCGACCGGCGCGACCGGGCAGACCTGCAGGCTCTCCGCGCCCATCACCGGGGAGGCCAGGCTCACATGGCCGCCGGCGAACGACAGGCTCGTGCGGTTCGGCAAGGCGCAGACCAGCGACGCGGCCAGCTGCGAGTGGCCGCCGTGCTCGTGCGTGAGCTGCAGCGTCGCGTGCACGTCGACGCCCGCCGCGTTGCAGCGCACGGCGGCATCCACCGAGCGCACCGGACCGAGCGCCTGCAGCGCCAGCACGATCGGGTAGACGCCGAAATCGAGCAGCACGCCCGCGCCGGGCCCCTCGAACAGCCGCGGGTACGCCGCCGGGTCGTGCGCGATGCCGAACTCCGAGTGCAGCAGCACCGGCTCGCCGAGCGCGCGATCGCGCGCCAGGCGCAGCAGCTCGCGGAACGCCGGCAGCGCGGTCGTCCACTGCGCCTCCATGAACAGGCGGCCGCTGCGCTGCGCGGCCTCCAGCACGCGCTGGCCCTGCTCCACGCCGATCGCGAACGGCTTCTCGCACAGGACGGCCTTGCCGGCCTCGAGCGCCGCGATCGCATGGGCGGCGTGCTCGCGCGTGGCGGTGGCGATGTAGAC
>DATCRO010000189.1:0-5879 GCA_036569025.1 Burkholderiaceae bacterium | reverse complement strand
TTCTTGAGGAAGGCCGGGCGCCAGAAGTCGCGGTTCACGTGGCCCTCGACGAAGCCGATCAGGCCGCGCTGCAGGCTGGCCTTGGCGTCGTCGGGCAGCGCGAAGTCGTAGCCCAGGCGCGTGGCCTCGTCGCTGATGGCCAGCACGTAGGCGGTCAGGCTGTCGCTGCCGTCGTGCGGTCGCCCGTTGGGAAAGTAGTTCAGCAGCCCGTCCTCGTCCTGGTACAGCGCGATCTGGCCGACCAGCGCGTGCCAGCGCGTGGTGTCGCGCAGGCCGATGGCCACCGACGCGCGCTGCTCGAAGCAGTCCCACGGATACCACTGGAAGTACTCGCGCACGCCGGGCAGGCCGTCGCCCAGCCTGGGCTTGAGCGCCACCTCGATGCCGCCGCGCAGCTTGCCCGTGCCGTCCGGCAATGCGTTGACCGGCGGCGCGATGGGCACGCGCAGCGTCTTGTCCAGCTGCATCAGGGTCGCCTGCTGCACCGTCACCGGCACCGCCTCGGCCACCTTCTGCGCGAACTTCATGCGGTCGTGCGCCGCGCCGGCATCGGCGGCCACCGTCCAGGCAAGGCTCTTGACGTTGAACGGCACGTCCACGTCCCACGACACGTCCGCCGCCGCCCCGGCCGCGATCGCCACGGTCTGCGCCGGCAGCGACTGCGCGCCGGCCGACGCCGCCAGCGACGCGTTCATCGCCGCCTTGGACGTGTTGCGCAGCGTGAACATCGCCTTGTAGTGGTCGCCCTCGCGCACCAGCGGCGGCACGCCCGAGACGATCTGCAGGTCCTGCGTGGCGGCGATCGTCGCCTGCCCGGTGCCGAACAGCGCCGACTGCGCGCCCTGCACCACGTCGGCCACCGCGACGATGCGAAAGCTCGTGAGCGAGTCGTTGAGCGGCACGCCGACGACGGCCTCGCCCTTGGCATCGAGCACGACGCTCGGGTTCCACAGCAGCAGCGTGTCGAACAGCTCGCGCGTGGGGAACTGGCCGCCGCCGCCACCCGGAGGCGCCGCCTTCTTGCCGAAATGGCGCTTGCCGATGATCTGCATCTGCGCGGTGGCCGTCTCCACGCCGTAGTCGCGGCGGCGGATCATCGCGTCGAACAGGTCCCAGCTGTCGTTGGCTTTCAGCGAGAGCAGCGCCTCGTCGACCGCCGCCAGCGTCACCTCGGTGCCCGCGGGCGCGGGACGTCCGTCGGGCAGCGTCACCTTGATGCGCACCTGGCTGGTGGCGCGGATCGGGTACGTGGCCTTGTCCGGCGTCACGTCGACCTTGAGCCGGTGCGCCGCGTCTCCGACCTCGATCTCCGCGATGCCGAACCTGAACGCCGGCTTGGCCAGATCGACCATCGCCGTGGGCGCCTGCCAGTCCTGGCCCTCGTTGCGCCATGCGTGCCACCACTCGACGGGCGACTTCCAGCCCCACGAGAACAGCGAGTACCACGGCACCTCGCGCACGCGGCCGCGCACGGCGAGCACCGACACGAACACGTTGGGCGCCCACTCGGCCTTGACCGGCAGCTCGATGGTCGGATCGCGGCCGTCCAGCTGGACCTCGCGGGTCTCGACGATGCCGTTGCGCTCGATGGCCACCAGCGCGGTCGCGTGGCGGAACGGGCTGCGCACCTGGAACTTCGCGACCTGGCCCGGCTCGTAGGCGCGCTGCTCGGGCAGCACGTCCATGCGGTCGTCGTTGGCGCTGCCGAACCACACCTCGCCCGCGCGCGTCACCCACACGCTGGAGGCCGCGCGCGCCAGGTGGCCCTGCGCGTCCTTGGCCTGCGCGACCAGCTCCACCTGGCCGGAGGTCGACAGCTCGGCCTCGCACAGCACCAGGCCGCGCGCGTCGCTGCTGCCGGAGCACACCTCGCCCAGGTCCTCGTCCACGTTCCTGTTGTCGTACGCGTAGAACCCGCCGACCAGGCGCTTGCGCGCCGAGATCTGGCGATGCACCACCGCGCGCACGCTCACCGACACGCCCGCCTGCGGCCTGCCCTTGGTGTCGAGCGCGACGACCTGAGTCGACAGCTTCTGGTGCACCGAGACCCAGTCGTCGGTGCGCACCCCCAGCACCACGCCCGAGGGCCACAGCGGCAGCGTCTGGCTCAGCGTCTGCACCTCGCCGTTCGGGTCGGCGTAGGTGGCCTGCACCAGCAGTTCCCTGGGCGCCGTGACGGGCGGCAGCTTGGGCAGCGTCACCTTGCCAGCGCCCGACTTGTCGAGCGTGACAGGCAGCTTGTCGGCCACCAGCTTCGAGTTCGGATCGCGTTGCGTCACCATGCGGTCGGCGTCGTCCTCGTCGACGTACTCCTCGCTGAACATCGCGCCGTCGGGGTCGCGCGCGCCCTGGTCGGTGCTCGGGGCCTTGGGCGGCTCGAAGTGGAAGCCGGGCCAGCGCTGCATGGGAATGGCCCTGGACAGGTCGATGTCGCGCTCCTGCGCCGACACCTTCAGCGGCAAGCCGGCCGCACCGCCGCCGTTGCCGTAGTTCACCATCACGTCCATCGTGAGCTCGCGCGGATCGACCTGCGGGCCCGGCGGCGGCACCAGCCGGCCGACCATCGCGGGCAGCCGGAACTCCTCGACGCGGAACGAACCGGTCGACACCGAGATGCGGCCTTCGCGGATCAGCGTCACGTCGTACACGCCCAGCTTGGCGTCCTCCGGAATCTTCCACGCCGTCTCGGCATAGCGCCCGGCGCGCCAGGTGAGCGGGAACTCGTAGTGGTCGTCGCTGCCCTCGTGTTCGATGCGCAGCGTGGTCGGCAGGTCGCCCGCGTCCACCAGCGCGAGGCCGGTCAGCAGCTCGCGGCGCGCATGGCTCTTCATCGAGATCGTCTGGCCGGCGCGCAGCAGCGTGCGGTCCATCACCGTGTGGAACAGCGGGTGCGAGACCTCTTCGCCGCGGCCCTGCGAGTTCAGGTTGAAGCGCCAGGCCTCGATGCCTTCCTGCCAGGTCGACCACACGAAGGCCATGTCGTGGCGGCCCTGCGCGTCGGTCTTGCGCGCGCTCACGAAGTAGCCCTCGGGGCGGCCCGTCTGGCCGGCCCAGCGCTCGTTGCCCGCATGCGAGCAGTACTCCCAGCGCATGCGCGGCAGCGGCTGGTCGATGCGCGCGAAGCCGGTCGCGTCGGTCCGGCCGCTCCAGACCTTCTCGCCGCGGCAGTCGGACACCTGCACCGTCGCGCCCTGCACCGGCTGGCCCTTGTCCAGCGTGGTGACCCAGGCGCCCGAGTTCACGGGCGCCCACTTGAAGTGCACGGCCAGGTTGGTGACGAGCACGCCGGTGCGCACGTACATCGGCGCCTTGCGATCGAGCAGCGCCTCGCCCAGGCGCGGCGACTCGATCTCGACGACGTGGTAGCCCGGCTGCGGCAGCGGGATGCCGATCACCTCGAACGGATGCGGCTCGGTCTGCGACTCCGTCGGCAGCTTGACCAGGTGCACGCCCGGCGCCTTGGCCAGCAGGCTCACGGTGCGGGTCTGCACCGCGTTCGGATCCTGCGCGTTGACGTCGGACTCGTCGGCGTCCTCGTCCTGCTCCTCCTGCGACTTCGTGCGGCCATGGTCCTTGGCCTGGCGCGCGGGCGCCTTCTTCGGCGGCACCGGCAGCCGGACGCCCAGCTCGCTCTCGACGGTCGATCGAGCCAGCGAGGTCTCGTTGTAGCGCGCCAGCCTGGCGTACCAGTCGATGATGGCCGCGTCGTCGGTCAACGTGAGGTCGCGCGCCGGCGCGCCGCCCAGCGTCACGGCCCTCACGCCGAGCTGGCCCTCGATCTTGCGCACCGTCAGCGGCAGCACGGGGTCGGCGTTGAGCTCGAGGATGCCGAACGTGGCCGCCGGGAACTTGGCCAGCGGCGGCGCCTCGGCGGTACGGGTCTTCAGCGGGAATTGCGCGGCGTTCTCCAGCCTGCGGCCGGAGTCGTCGGCGAAGTCAGGCGGCAGTTCGATGCGCAGGTCGGCCTTCTCGGGCAGCTGGGCCATCCATTGCACCGCGGTGACGCCCTCCTCCGACGCGTCGCCCGCCACGCTGCCCTTGTTGCGGCCGAAGAAGTAGATGAACTTCTGGAAGCCCGACTGGTGCATCTCCAGCAATGCGTCGGAGGCCTCGCCGCGATGCTGTTCGACGTCGGGCTTGTGCGTGCCGTCCGGCCCGACGAGCGCCACCTTCTCGGCGATCTTGCGCGGCACCGGCGACGAGAACTCGAGCCGCAGCGGCCGCATCGGCAGGCAGTCCGAGCGCGAGTTCACGCGCTCGCAGGTGAAGTTCGCGGTGAACGCGGGCCGCACGGTGTAGGCGAGGCGCCGATCGTCGGTCGACGCGACCCCCGTGGCGGTGGCGATGCCCTTGCCCCACACCAGCGACATCCTGGACTCGGGCGCCACCGGCCGCGCGCATTGCAGCGTCACGGCGCGCTCCTTCTGCGGCACGAGGTTGACGGCCTGGAGGATCGCGTCGCGCGTCGCGCCGGTGATGACCTTGACCGGCACCCGCTCGCCGACGCCGGCGAACTCGCAGTACGCGTAGCGCTGGATGCTGTCGGCCGTGGCCGGACCGTTGAGCAGCAGCGCGAAGACCTGCTCCTCCTCGACCTTGGCCCAGTCGCTGGGCGTCGGGTAGGCCCGCACGATGGCGGGCCCGCCGGTGCCGAAGTCGAACTTCGCGCTCGCGGCGATGGCCGCGCCGGCCACCGACCTGATGCCCGGATGCGGCGTGACGCTGCAGCGCGCGCCGGGCGGCAGGTCCTTGGCGAAGTCGAAGACCCAGGTCTTGTCGTCGACCCAGCGCCCCGTGCCGCCTTGCGCGGTACCGGGCGTGCAGGCGACGTCCAGCGGCGCGGGCAGCCGCGGGTCGCCGAACTTGACCATCGACTCGCTGAACGTGGCGCGCACCTGGCGCACCAGCGCGACCTCGCCGCGCGGCGACATCGTCTTCAACGTCGCATCGGCATGCGCCAGCAACGGCGACAACGACGCGACCATACCGAGCGTGAGTTTCCGGCTCCACCACCACCACATGTTCTGATTCCCCTGCACCCGTGCGTCGGGCGGCTTGGGGACGGAGTCTATGCGGTGGATCGGCGGTCAACGGGGCGTCGTGAGCGAAGTCTCACGCACCGGAACGCGGTCTCACGAAAGGCAGGAGCCGCGCGCATCGCGCACGGCCCTCGTGAAACGCGCGACGACCCTGGCGGCGTCGCGCGCCGCGGTCGTCGGGGGATTTACTTCTTCGTATAGATCTGGTCGAACACGCCGCCGTCGGCGAAGTGGGTCTTCTGGGCGTTGGTCCAGCCGCCGAAGGTGTCGTCGATCGAGAACAGCTTCAGCTTCGGGAACTTGCCCGCGTACTTGGCGGCCACGGTCGGATCGATCGGGCGGTAGTAGTTCTTCGCCTCGATCTCCTGCGCCTCGGGCGTGTACAGGTACTCGAGGTAGGCCTGGGCCACGGCGCGCGTGCCCTTGCGGTCGACCACCTTGTCCACGATCGCCACCGGCGGCTCGGCGAGGATGCTGGACGGCGGGTAGACGACGTCGAACTTGTCGGCGCCGAATTCCTTGAGCGACAGGTAGGCCTCGTTCTCCCACGCCAGCAGCACGTCGCCGACGCCGCGCTGCGCGAACGTGACGGTCGATCCGCGCGCGCCGGAGTCGAGCACCGGCACGTTCTCGTAGACCTTGCGGATGTAGTCGCGCGCCGTGGCATCGCTCGCACCCGGCTGCTTCAGCGCCCAGCCGTAGGCCGCCAGGTAGGCCCAGCGCGCGCCGCCCGAGGTCTTCGGGTTGGCCACGACCACGCCCACCCCGGGCTTGGCGATGTCGGACCAGTCGTGGATGCCCTTCGGGTTGCCCTTGCGCACCAGGAACACGATCGTCGAC
>DATCRO010000188.1:0-2201 GCA_036569025.1 Burkholderiaceae bacterium | reverse complement strand
GGCCGACATCGACCGCTTCGGCCGGGTCAACGACGCCCACGGACGCGAATTCGGCGACCAGGTGATCAAGGCGGTGGCCGAGGCGCTGCGCGCGCTGGTGCCGGCGGGCGCGACGCTGGCGCGCATGGACGGCCAGGCGTTCGGCCTGCTGGTGCCGGGCCTGGACGCTGCCGCCGCGCTGTTGCTGGCCGACCGCCTGCGCGCGCACATCGGCAGCGCGCGCATCCACCGGCCCGATCGCGAGGACGCGGAGCGCGTGACGTTGTCGGTCGGACTGGCTCGCGCCCGCAGCGGCGAGGCGCCGCAGGCGCTGCTGGGGCGCGCCGGCGCCGCACTGCGCCAGGCCAAGGACGCCGGCCGCGACCGCGTCGTCAGCGGGGGCTGATCGATCGCGGCCTGCGCGCCGCGCGCGTCACGCGCGCCGGCGCGACTCTTCCAGGTACGGCGCCAGGTAGCGCCCGGTGTGGCTGGCGGCGCACGCCGCGACATCCTCGGGCGTGCCTTCCACCACGACGGTGCCGCCGCCGGCGCCGCCCTCGGGGCCCATGTCGATCACCCAGTCGGCCGTCTTGATGACGTCCAGGTTGTGCTCGATGACGACGATGGTGTTGCCGGCGTCGCGCAGCTGGTGCAGCACGGTCAGCAGCAGCTGGATGTCGGCGAAGTGCAGGCCGGTGGTCGGCTCGTCGAGGATGTAGAGCGTGCGGCCCGTGTCGCGCTTGCTCAGCTCGAGCGCCAGCTTGACGCGCTGCGCCTCGCCGCCGGACAGCGTCGTCGCGCTCTGGCCCAGCGTGATGTAGCCCAGGCCCACGTCCAGCAGCGTCTGCAGCTTGCGCGCGATGTTGGGCACGGCGGAGAAGAACTCGAGGGCGTCCTCCACGGTGAGATCGAGCACCTGCGCGATGTGCTTGCCCTTGTAGAGCACCTCCAGCGTCTCGCGGTTGTAGCGCTTGCCATGGCAGATGTCGCAGGGGACGTAGACGTCGGGCAGGAAGTGCATCTCCACCTTCAGCATGCCGTCGCCCTGGCAGCTCTCGCAGCGGCCGCCCGACACGTTGAAGCTGAAGCGCCCCGGTCCGTAGCCTCGCTCGCGCGCCGCCGGCACCTCGGCGAATAGCTCGCGGATCGGCGTGAACAGCCCGGTGTAGGTGGCCGGGTTGGAGCGCGGCGTGCGGCCGATCGGGCTCTGGTCGACGTTGATGACCTTGTCGAACGCCTCCAGCCCTTCCAGCGCCTCGTGCGGCGCGGCCTCGGCGTGGCTGCCGTACAGCTCGCGGGCGACCGCGTTGTACAGCGTGTCGTTGACCAGCGTGGACTTGCCCGAGCCCGAGACGCCCGTCACGCAGGTGAGCAGGCCGACGGGGATGTCCACCGTCACGTCCTTGAGGTTGTTGCCGCGCGCGCCGCGCACGCGCAGGCGCGGCGTGTCCTTCGGGTCGCCGTCCTCGGGCTCGTCGCGCCATTCGTGGCGTTCGTCGGGCACCGGGATGACGAGCGCGCGCGACAGGTACTTGCCGGTCAGCGACTCGGGGTTGGCCGCCACCTCGTCGGGCGTGCCCTGCGCGATCACCTGGCCGCCGTGTCGGCCGGCGCCCGGGCCCATGTCGATGCAGAACTCCGAGGCGCGGATCATGTCCTCGTCGTGCTCGACCACCAGCACCGAGTTGCCGAGGTCGCGCAGGTGGCGCAGCGTGTCGATCAGGCGGTCGTTGTCGCGCTGGTGCAGCCCGATGGAGGGCTCGTCCAGCACGTACATCACGCCCGTCAGGCCCGAGCCGATCTGCGACGCGAGCCGGATGCGCTGTGCCTCGCCGCCGGACAGCGTGTCGGCGCTGCGGTCGAGGCTCAGGTAGTTCAGGCCGACGTTGTTCAGGAACGTGAGACGGCTGCGGATCTCGCGCACCACCTTGTCGGCGATGTCGGCCCGCGCGCCCTCGAGCTTGAGCTGCTCGAAGTAGCCGAGGCAGTCGGACAGCGTGGCGTGCTCGATGCTGTAGATCGGCTTGCGCTCGGTGCCGGCGCCCACCAGGAACACGTTGCGCGCCTCGCGGCGCAGGCGCGTGCCGTGGCAGGCCGGGCAGGCGCGCGCGGCCTGGTAGCGCGCCAGGTCCTCGCGCACGGCGGCGGAGTCGGTCTCGCGGAAGCGCCGCTCGAAGTTGGGCAGGATGCCCTCGAACGGATGCGCGCGCTTGACCACCGTC
>DATCRO010000187.1:0-2086 GCA_036569025.1 Burkholderiaceae bacterium | reverse complement strand
GACTCATCGTGGCGCCGATCGCCGCCGCCGCGGCGGCCGCCGCGCTGCTGCGGCTGCCGCTGAATGACGAGGCCGATCCTGCGCCGGAGCGCTGGCGCGCGCTCGCGCGGCGCTTCCGCGACTTTCCTCTGCTCAACACGCCGCATGCCTTCATGGGCGCGCTGCAGGACACCGCCGCCATCGCGCTGCTGACCGCCTGGCAGGGCCCGGTCGCGGCCGGCTTCTGGGGCTTCGCGCTGCGCTACCTGAAGGCGCCGGCCACGCTGGTGGGCGGCGCCGTGTCGCAGACGCTCTATCCGCGGCTCGCCGCGCATGGCGCGTCCGCCGGCCAGGACGCGGACGCGCACGCGCCCCTGCGCGTGACGCGCGAGGGACGCGCGGCCGTGCGGCGCGTGATGGCCGGCCTGGCCGCCATCGCCGCGCCGCTGGTGCTGCTGCTGTGGGCCGTCGGCCCGTGGGCGTTCGAATGGCTGTTCGGCGCGCAGTGGCGCGGCGCCGGCGAGCTGTCGCGCGCGCTGGCCGTCTACATCGGCATGCACTTCGTGGCCGCGCCGCTGGCCGTGGTCACGCTCGCCTGGGGCGCGCAGGCCTGGGCGCTGCGGCTCGCGCTGGTGGGGCAGGTGGCGTTCGTCGGCGCGCTGGCGATCGGCCTGAGAATGGGCGGCCTGGCCGGCGCCGGCTGGGCCGTGTCGATCGCGATGACACTGTATTTCGGCTACTACTTCCTGCGGCTGGCCACCTGGCCGCTCACTCCACTGGAACAGCGATGACCCTGCGCGCCTCCTTCAACCGCCTGCGCCGCCGCTGGCTGCGGCGCTGGGTCTGGCAGCCGGTGTTCGGCGAGCAGCAGGGCACGCGCCTGCTGCCGCACACGCGCATCTCGAGCGCGAGCGTGATCGAGCACGAGGACAAGCTGATCCTGGGCGACAACGTGTTCATCGGCGCGTTCAACTTCATCGAGGCCAGCGGCGGCATCACGATCGAGGAGGGCGTGCAGGTCACCAGCCACTGCGCGATCGTCACGCACAGCTCGCACCGCTCGCAGCGCCTGCTGGGCCCGGGCTATGTCACCTGGCCGGTGCCCGCCGGCGGCGCGCGTCCCGGCTGGATCGCCGGCCCGATCCACATCGGCGCGTACAGCTTCGTCGGGCCGCATTCGCTGATCGAGGCCAACACGCACCTCGGCCGCGGCACCCTCGTGTGCGCGGGCAGCTTCGTGCGCGGCACCTATCCGGACTACGCGATCCTCGAGGGCCGCCCGGCCCGGGTGGTGGGCGACAGCCGGCGCGCCGACGAGAAGGCGCTGGTGCGCTATCCCGAGTTGCGGGTGCTGTACGAGGCCTGGACGACGGCGCCCGAGCCGATCGGCCTCGAAGGGCCCAAGTGAGCGGGGCTGGCCGCCCGCTGCGGGTCGTGCTGTTCGGCGACGGCGAGAGCCCGCACCTGCTCAAGTGGGCGCGGGCGCTGGCGCCGCGGGTCGAGCTGTTCGTCGCGTCCAGCCGCGGCCTCGCGCCGGCGCTCGCCGCGCTGCTGCCGGCCGACCGCACGCTGCTGCTGTCGCACGACACGAAGTTCGCCGGCGGCAACGCCGCGCTGCTGAAGGCGCTGCCGCGCCTGGTGCGCTGGCTGCGCGGCGTCGACGCCGACTGGGTCAACGCCCACTACCTCACCTCGCACGGCACGCTCGCCTGGCTGGCGCGCAAGTGCGGCATCGGCGCGCGGCTGACGGCGTCGGCCTGGGGCTCGGACATCCTCGTCACGCCCGGCCAGAGCGCGCTGCTGCGCTGGGTCACCGGGCGCGTGCTGCGCGACGCCGACGTCTGCACGAGCGACTCCGAATACATGGCCCGTCGCATGCGTGAGCTCGGCGCGCGCGAGGTCATGACGTTCCCGTTCGGCCTCGACGCGCTGCCGCCCGAGCCTGCGGGCAAGGAGCCGCGGCTGTTCTTCGCCAACCGCGGGCTCGAGGACATCTACGACCCGATGCGCGTGCTGTCGCTGTTCGCCGGCGCCGCGGCCGCGTGGCCCGACGCGCGCCTGGTCGTGGCCAACGGCGGCTCGCTGCGCGAGGCGCTCGAGGCGCGGG
>DATCRO010000186.1:0-5757 GCA_036569025.1 Burkholderiaceae bacterium | reverse complement strand
AGTCCTCGAATACGCCGCCGCGCTCGGCGAGGTTCACCACCACGCCCGCCGGCTCGAAGCGGGCGCCGTGCGCCCGGGCGAGCTCGCGCAAGCGCTGCACGAAGCGCCGCGCACCCATCGCGTTGATGAACTGCAGCACGCCGCCGTGGAAGGGCGCGAAGCCCCAGCCGAAGATCGAGCCGACGTTGGCGTCGGCCACCGAGCGCAGCACGCCTTCCTCGACGCAGCGCGCGGCCTCGTTGGCCTGCACGAACATCAGGCGGTCGATCAGTTCCCGCTGCGCGGGCTGCTGCGCGGCCACCGGGAACATCTGCGCCAGACCTGGCCACAGGCTGCGGCCCGCGTCCGTCCAGTCGTAGAAGCCGAGGTTGGCCTTGCGGCCGATGCGGCCGATCTCGCACATCTGGCGCAGCACCGCCTCGCCCGGATGCTCGACGTAGGCCTGGCCCTCGGCGGCGAGGTCCTTGCGGGTCTGGTCGGCCACGTGCAGCGCGAGCGTCAGCGACACCTCGTCCTGCAGCGCCAGCGGCGGCATGGGCATGCCCGCCTGCAGGCCCGCGGCCTCGATGTGGCGCGGGTGCACGCCTTCCCGGAGCATCGCCAGGCCTTCCATCACGTAGGTGGCGAACACGCGGCTCGTGTAGAAGCCGCGCGAGTCGTTGACGACGATGGGCGTCTTGCCGATCTGGCGCACGAAGTCGAACGCCAGCGCCAGCGTGGCGTCGTCGGTCTGCCGGCCCACGATGATCTCGACGAGCGGCATCCTGTCCACCGGCGAGAAGAAGTGCAGGCCGATGAACTGCGCCGGCCGCACGCTCGCCTGCGCGAGGCTGGTGATGGGCAGCGTGGACGTGTTCGACGCGAACACGGCGTCGGGCGACAACAGCGCCTCGGTGCGGCGCGTGACGTCGGCCTTGATGGCGCGATCCTCGAACACGGCCTCGACGACGAGGTCGCAGCCGGCCAGGTCCTCGAACTTCACGGTCGGCGTGATGCGGGCGAGCAGGGCGTCGCGCTGCCCGGGCGTCGTCCGCCCCTTCCTGACGGCCTTGTCCAGCAGGTCCTGCGAGTACTGGCGGCCGCGCACGGCGTTGTCGGGCGAGGTGTCCAGCAGCATCACCTCGATGCCGGCCTTGGCGGCGACGTAGGCGATGCCCGCGCCCATCATGCCGGCGCCCAGGATGCCCAGGCGCCTGACGCTGCGTGGCGCGTGGCCCGCGGGCCGCGAGGCGCCGCGCTCGATCGCCTGCAGCTGGTACCACAGCGTGCCGATCAGGTTCCTCGATTCCTGCGACATCGCGCAGGCCGCGAAGTAGCGCGACTCGAGCTCGAGACCCGCGTCGAAGCCGACGACGCCGCCCTCGAACACGCACGACAGGATGTGCGTGACCGCCGGATAGTTGCCGAAGCTCTTGGCCGACGCCATGGACGGCGCGACGGAGAACATCTGCGCCGCCGCCGGCGTGCGCGAGTCTCCGCCGGGGTAGCGGAACTTGGGCGTGTCCCATGGCTGCCTGGGCGACGGGTTCGCGGCGATCCAGGCCTTGGCCTTGGCGAGCATGTCGTCGGCCGAGGTCGCGAGCTCGCCGACCAGGCCCGACTCGAGCGCCTGCGCCGCGCGGATGTCGGCGCCTTCGCCCATCCACTGCAACGCCTGCTGCATGCCCACCAGGCGCGGCATGCGCTGCGTGCCGCCGCCGCCGGGCAGCAGGCCCAGCTTGACTTCGGGCAGGCCCAGCCGCGCCTTGCCGTCGTCCAGCACGATGCGGTGGTGGCAGGCGAGCGCGATCTCCAGGCCGCCGCCCAGGCACTTGCCGTTGATGGCCGCGACGACCGGCTTGCCGCACAGCTCGAGGCGGCGCAGCGCCTTCTTCAGGCGCATCGATTCGTCGAAGGCCTCCTGCGCCGACGCCAGCGCGCGCAAGCGGTCGATGTCGGCGCCCGCAAGGAAGTCCTTCTTGCCCGAGCGCAGCACCAGGCCCTTGACCGACGCGTCGGTCTCCAGGCGCTCGACCAGCGCGGCCAGCGGCTGCGCGAGCTCGTCGTCGAGCACGTTCATCGAACGGCCCGGGGAATCCATCGTGGCGACGGCGATGCCGTCGTCGCCCACCATCACGTCGAGTACGTCGCTCATCTTTCAGATCCTCTCGATGATCGTGGCGATGCCCATGCCACCGCCCACGCACAGGGTGGCGCAGCCGAGCGCCTGGTCGCGGCGTTCCAGCTCGTCGAGCAGCGTGCCGAGGATGATGCAGCCGGTGGCGCCCAGCGGGTGGCCGAGCGCGATCGCACCGCCGTTGACGTTGACGCGGTCCAACGACACGCCCAGGTCGCGCGCCGTCTTCATCGGCACCACGGCGAACGCCTCGTTGATCTCCCACAGGTCGATGTCGCCCGCCTTCAGCCCGGCCTTGGCCAGCGCCTTGCGGCAGGCCGGCGTCGGACCGGTGAGCATGATGGTGGGCTCGGAGCCGGTGACGGCGGCGCTGCGGATGCGTGCCCGCGGCCGCAGGCCCGCGCGCTCGCCCGCGCCGCGCGAGCCCAGCAGCATCAGCGCGGCGCCGTCGACGATGCCCGACGCGTTGCCGGCATGGTGCACGTGCGTGATCTTCTCGACCGTCGTGTACTTGCGCAGCGCGGTGGCGTCGAAGCCCATCGCGCCCATCGCGGCGAACGACGGCTCCAGCCTGGCCATGGCCTCCAGCGTGGCGTTGGCGCGGATCGTCTCGTCCTCGGCCAGCATCAGCAGGCCGGCGATGTCGTGCACGGGAACGACCGACTTGCGGAAGTGGCCCGCCGCGCGCGCGGCCGCGGCCCGTCGATGCGACTGCAGCGCGTAAGAATCGAGCTCGTGGCGCGAGAAGCCTTCCAGCGTGGCGATCAGGTCGGCGCTGACGCCCTGCGGGATGAAGCCGATGCCCTGGTTGATGCGCGGATCCATGAACCACGCGCCACCGTCCGATCCCATCGTCCAGCGCGACATCGACTCGATGCCCCCGGCCACGACGAAGTCCTCGAAGCCGCTGGCGACCTTGGCCGCCGCGAGGTTGGCCGCCTCCAGGCCCGACGCGCAGAAGCGTGACAGCGTGACGCCGGCGACGCGCTCGTCCCAGCCGGCGTCCAGCACCGCGGTGCGCGCGATGTCGGCGCCTTGCTCGCCCACCGGCGTGACGCAGCCGAGGACGACGTCGTCGACGAGCGACGTGTCCAGGTCCAGGCGCTGCTGCAGCGACTGCAGCAGCCCGCGCAGCAGCCACACCGGTGCGGCCTGGTGCAGGCTGCCGTCCTTCTTGCCCTTGCCGCGCGGGGTGCGGACGTGGTCGTAGATGAATGCTTCGGTCATGTGTCTGCTTTCAGAACCGGGGTAGCGCGGGGTCTGGCCGGAGGGGGTCTGGCATTCGCCTCGGTTCGCGGCCGGCGTTGCCGCTGTCGATGGAGGCCCGGCGCGAACCGAGGAGATGCCAGACCCCTGCGGGTGGTGCCGTCATGGCGTGTCCTACTTCCCCAGGCCGCGCTTGACGGTGGCGTTGATGATGCGCAGCTCCGCCAACGACGCATCGATGTGCGCGCGCTTCTGCTCGAGCTCGGCGATCGCCTTGGAGGTCTTGTCGAGCACGTACTTCATCTGCACCGCGCGGCCCTCGCCGTGGGTGCCGTACAGGTCCAGGTAATGCTTGATCTCGGCCAGCGACGAGCCGATGGCCTTGGCGCGCAGGATCAGCTGCAGTCGCGCGCGGTCGCGCCGGGTGTAGACGCGCGTCCCGTTGACGCGGCGCGGCGCGAGCAGGCCCTTGTCCTCGTAGAAGCGCAGCGCGCGCGGCGAGATGTCGAACTCCTTGCACAGCTCGGTGATGCCGAACAGCTGGCCGGCGTCGTCGCTGCGATGGTCGGCCACCACCTCGTCGGCGGTCTGCGCGCGCATGCCGCGCGCGGCTTTCGATGCCTGCGGTTCCACGGCGGCGCTCAGACGATGCGTTGGAGCTTCAGCGCGACGCTCATGTCGCCCGAGACCTTGAACTTGCCCATCATGAAGCCTGTGGTGGGCTCCAGCTCGCCCGACAAGAGGTCGCCGAGGGTGTCCACGCCCAGCGCGACGGTGCAGTCGGCCACGCGGTCGGCGTCGTTGGACAGCACGTTGGGCACCCTGGTGGCGTCGATGACGACGGCGCCGTCGGAGCCGCAGTCGAACTTGAGCACGGCACCGAGGCCGCAGTCCTCGCCGACCTTGGCGCGCAGTTGATCGGTGGCGGTCTGGATGTCCATGCGATGGGTTCCCGGGGCGGAAGTGGATGGCAAGCGACGGCGCGCGATGGCGCGCCACGCGGTCGACGCCATGCTAGGGCCTGCAAGTGACGTCGGCATCAGTGAAATTCCCGACGCGAGGTGAGGTTGACGTTAACGTCACCCTGAAGCCTAATGCGGCAAGCACCGCGGGCTCCATCCCGTCCATCCGGTAACGATCGTGTCCACATGACGACAGCCTCTCGCGATCAGAACGACGCCGCAATACCTCCTTCGCGCTATCGCAGCGCGTTCGCGCCGGGGCTGTTCGCCGGCCAGCGCATCTGGGTGACCGGCGGCGGCTCGGGGATCGGCCGTGCCGTGGCCCACGAGCTGGCCTCGCTGGGCGCCGGCGTCGTCATCAGCGGCCGCAGCGCCGACAAGCTCGAGCGCGTCGCGGCCGAGATCGCCGAGGACGGCGGCCGCTGCACCTGGCGCGCGTTCGACATCCGCGACGACGAGGCCGTCCAGGCCAACGTCGCCGATGTCATCGCCACGCAAGGCGTCGTCCACGGCCTCGTCAACAACGCCGGCGGCCAGTTTCCGGCGCCGATGATGGCCATCAGCAAGCGCGGCTTCGAGGCCGTCGTCGCGAGCAACCTGACCGGCGGCTTCCTGATGATGCGCGAGCTCTTCCTGCAGAGCTTCCAGGCGCACGGCGGCGCCATCGTCAACATGACGGCCGACTTCCGCAACGGCATGCCCGGGATGGCGCACTCGGGCGCGGCGCGCGCGGGCATGAGCAACCTCACGATGACGGCGTCGTTCGAGTGGGCCTCCTGCGGCGTGCGCGTCAACGCCGTCGCGCCGGGCTGGATCGCCTCCAGCGGCATGGACACCTACGGCGGCGCGATGAAGACGCTGATCCCCCAGCTCAAGCGCCACGTGCCGCTGCGCCGCATGGGGCTCGAGGCCGAGGTGAGCGCGGCCATCGTGTTCCTGCTGTCGCCGGCCGCCGCGTTCATCACCGGCGTCACGCTGCAGATCGACGGCGGCGCGTCGCTGGGCTCGCCGCTGTTCCCGTCGGTGGACCACGACCGCTCGGTGCCGTTCGACGGCTTCCATCGCGCCGTGACGCCGCAGGTGCTGCGCGAAGGGGAGGGCTGATGCCGGCGATCGTCTCCGCGCTGAACACGAGGTCCGAGGCGTTCGCGGCCAATGCGGCGCGCATGGCCGACAAGCTCGCCGAGGTGCGCCGGCTCGAGCGCCAGGTCGTCGACGAAAGCGCGTCCAGGCGCGACAAGTTCGAGCAGCGCGGCCAGCTGCTGCCGCGCGAGCGCGTCGCGCAGCTGCTCGATCGCGGCAGCGGCTTCCTGGAACTGTCGCCGCTGGCCGGGCTGGGCATGCACGACGACGACGGCAGGAAGAGCGTGCAGGGCGGCGGCGCCATCGTGGGCATCGGGCTGGTGTCGGGCAAGCGGGTCGTGATCTCCGCGAGCGACAGCGCGCTCAAGGGCGGCACGGTCTCGCCGATGG
>DATCRO010000185.1:0-2109 GCA_036569025.1 Burkholderiaceae bacterium | reverse complement strand
CGCGAGGGCATGTCGGTGCTGTTCATCTCGTCCGAGATCGACGAGGTGCTGCGCATCTCCGACCGCATCGTCGTGATGCGCGATCGCCGCAAGGCCGGCGAGCTGGCGCGGGGCGCGACCGAGGCCGAAGTGATGAGCCTGATCTGCGAGCCGGCGCAATGACCACGACGCACGACATGGACACGACCTCGCCGCGGCCCGCGCCTCCCACGCCAACGCCCGAGCCGGCCTGGCGGCGCGCCGCGCGCCACCCGCTGGCGTGGCCGCTGGTCACGCTGGCGCTGATCCTGGCCGTCAACGCCAGCCTGAACCCGGGCCTGTGGCACCTCGAGTGGCGCGACGGGCACCTGTACGGCAGCGTGGTCGACATCGTCAACCGCGCCGCTCCCCTGGCCATCGTCGCGCTCGGGCTGACGCTGGTGATCGCCACGCGCGGCATCGACATCTCGGTGGGCGCGGTCGTCGCCATCTCCGGCGCCGTGGCCGCGCTGATGATCGGCGGCGACCTCAAGATCGTCGACGGCCAGCCGGTGCACATCAGCCACTGGCCGCTGCCCGTCGCGCTGCTGGCGGCGCTGGTCGCGGCCGCAGCCTGCGGTGCGTGGAACGGGCTGCTGGTGGCGCGCGCCGGCCTGCAGCCCATCATCGCGACGCTCATCATGATGCTGGCCGGCCGCGGCGCCGCGCAGCTGCTCACGGGCGGCCAGATCATCACGATCTACTACCCGCCCTACTTCGTCATCGGCAACGGCTTCTTCCTGGGCGTGCCCGTCGCCGCGCTGATCGCGCTGGCGGTGTGGCTGGGCATGACGCTGCTGCTCGATCGCAGCGCGCTGGGCCTGTTCATCCAGGCGATCGGCATCAACCCGCGCGCCGCGCGCGTCGCCGGCGTGCGCGCGCGCACGATCACGATCTGCGTGTACGCGTTCTGCGGGCTGTGCGCGGGCGTGGCGGGTCTGATCGTCAGCTCCAACGTCAAGAGCGCCGACGGCAACAACGCCGGCGTGCTGATGGAGCTGGACGCGATCCTGGCCGTCACCGTCGGCGGCACGCTGCTGACCGGCGGGCGGTTCACGCTGGCCGGCACGGTGATCGGCGCGCTGATCATCCAGACGCTGACGTCGACGATCTACGCGATCGGCGTGCCGCCCGAGATCAACCTGGTCGTCAAGGCCGTCGTCGTGTTCGCCGTGATGCTGCTGCAGTCCCCCGAGTTCCGGCGCCAGGTGCGCGCCCTGGCCTTCCGTGGAGGCGCGCGATGAACGGGATCAAGGGACTGCGCATTCCGCCGGTGGTCGCCAGCGTGCTGCTGCTGCTGGCGATGGTGACCTTCGGCAGCGTGATGTACACGGGCTTCTTCAGCGCCCAGGTGTTCCTGAACCTGCTGATCGACAACGCCTTCCTGCTGGTCGTGGCGGTGGGCATGACCTTCGTGATCCTGACCGGCGGCATCGACCTGTCGGTGGGCTCGGTGGTGGCGCTGACGACGATGGTGTCGGCCGCGCTGGTGGAGCATCGCCATTGGCCGGCGGGCCTCGTGATTCCGCTGGTGCTGGCCGGGGGCGCGCTGTTCGGCGCGCTGCAGGGCTGGCTGGTGGCGCGCTTCCGGCTGCAGCCGTTCCTGGTGACGCTGGCCGGCATGTTCCTCGCGCGCGGCCTGTGCTACGTGATCAGCATCGACTCGATCAGCATCACCGATCCCACGTTCACCGCCATCGCCCAGGCCAAGGTGACGCTGTGGACCGGCGCCTCGATCTCGGTGGGCTCGGTGATCGCGCTGGCGGCGTTCGCGGTCGGCGTGTTCGTCGCGCATGGCACGGCCTTCGGCCGCAACGTGTACGCGATCGGCGGCAGCGAGCAGTCCGCGCTGCTGATGGGTGTGCCGGTGGCGCGCACCAAGGTGGCGGTCTACACGATCAGCGGGTTCTGCTCGGCGCTCGGCGGGCTCCTGCTGGTGCTCTACAAGTCCTCCGGCGACCCGCTGCACGCGGTGGGCATGGAACTGGACGCCATCGCCGCGGTAGTAATCGGCGGCACCCTGCTGACCGGCGGTTCCGGCTACGTGGTCGGCACCATGCTCGGCGTGCTGGTGATCGGCCTGATCAAGAC
>DATCRO010000184.1:0-12435 GCA_036569025.1 Burkholderiaceae bacterium | reverse complement strand
GGTTCAAGGCAGTCGACGCGCGCGACGGACGGCCGCTGTGGCAATACAAGGTCGACTCGGGGATCGTCGGCCAGCCCATCAGCTACCGCGGGCCCGACGGGCACCAGTACGTGGCGGTGGTGTCGGGCGTCGGCGGCTGGGCCGGCAAGGTCGTGTCGCAGGACCTCGACGTGCGCGACCGCACGGCCGGCAAGGCCTTCGCCGGCGCGATGCGCGACCTGCCGCAATACACGAAGAAGGGAGGGACGCTGTATGTCTTCTCGCTTCAGTGAACGCCGCGCCGCATGGCTCGTCCTGGCGTTCGGCTGCGCCGCGATGCTGGCCGCGTGCGAGCGCGAAAAGCGCGACTTCGACCCGCCCCAAGGCAAGGCGCAGGCGCCGCGCACGCGCAACACCGAGTTCCAGCCCGGCGACCCGGCGCCCGTCGCGCCACCGGCCGCACCCGCCGAGCCCGACACGCCGTACACGGTCGAGGGCAACGCCTACGCCGTCTCGCAGGGCAAGCGCCTTTACCGCTGGTACAACTGCAGCGCCTGCCATGCGCCGGGCGGCGGTGGCGACTGGGGCCCGGCGCTGTCCGACGCCAAATGGATCTACGGTTCGCGGCCGGAGGACATCTACGCGTCGATCGTGCAGGGCCGGCCGGCCGGCATGCCGTCGTTCGGCGCGCACATCCCGCAGGACCAGGTGTGGGATCTCGTGGCGTACGTGCGCTCGCTCTCGGGCCAGTTGCGCATCGACGTCGCGCCCGGCCGCAGCGACGGCATGGCGCCGCGCGAGCCCGAGACGCGTCGCACGCAGGAAATTCCCACCCCGCAGGTCATCGACGATGGCACGCGCTGAACGGCTCCGCGACGCCGCGCTGCTCGCCGCGTGCGCGCTCGAGGCGGCGCTGGCGCGCGCCGGGACGCCGACCTCGCCGCTGCAGGACGTGCTGCGGCCGGGCGGCCCGCAGGCGCAGCATGTCGCGTCGCTGTGGCACCTGATGCTGGCCATCTGCACGCTCGTGTTCGTCGCGGTGATGGTGGCTCTGGTCATCGCCCTGCTGAAGAGGCCGCACGGGCGGCTGGACGCGCCGCCGGACCTCGCGTCGCTGTCGGTGCCCGAGCCCGGGGCCCACCGGAGCGTGGCCACGGCCATCGGCGCATCCACGGTGCTGCTGCTGTTCCTGATCGTCGCGAGCGTGCTGACGGACCGCGCACTGGCCAACATCTCGACCAAGGGCGCGCTGACCCTCAAGGTGACGGCCGACCAGTGGTGGTGGCAGGTCACCTACGACGGGCCGCCGTCCGAGGCGTTCGACACCGCCAACGAGATCCATGTGCCGGTGGGGCGGCCGGTGGTGGTGCGGCTGCAGGCCGACGACGTCATCCACAGCCTGTGGGTGCCCAGCCTCGCCGGCAAGAAGGACCTGATCCCGGGCCGCGACGCGACCCTCCAGTTCCGCGCCGACAAGCCCGGCATCTACCGCGGCCAGTGCGCCGAGTTCTGCGGCGCCGAGCACGCGTGGATGGCGTTCGAGGTCGTCGCGGAACCGCCCGAGCGCTACGCGGCCTGGGTCGATCACCAGCGCCAGCCCGCACCGCCGCCGGGCGATCCCCTGCGGCAGAAAGGACAGACCCTGTTCGTCTCCACCACCTGCGCGATGTGCCACGCGGTGCGCGGCACCACGGCTTCCGCGCGCCACGCACCCGACCTGACGCACCTCGCCTCGCGCCGCACCCTGGCGGCCGGCACGCTGCCCAACACGCCCGAGGCGCTGCGGGCCTGGATCCGCGATCCGCACAAGTTCAAGCCGGGCGTCAACATGCCCGCGACCAACATGCCCGACGCCGACCTCGACGCCATCGTCGCCTGGCTGGGGACGCTGTCATGAGCGACACACCGGCCCGCGAAGGCCTCATGCGCCCCCCCGGCAACGACGTCCCGCCCACGCCGGCGCAGGAATACGCGCTGGACCGCGCCTGGAGCGACCCGCCGGGCCCGGGCGGCTGGATCTCGGCGGTCAACCACAAGGCGATCGGCAAGCGCTTCATCGTGACGGCCTTCGGCTTCTTCGTGGCGGCCGGCGCGCTGGCGCTGCTCATGCGGCTGCAGCTCGCGCGGCCGGAAAGCAAGCTGATGGGACCGGACTTCTACAACCAGGTCTTCACGATGCACGGCACGACGATGATGTTCCTGTTCGCCGTGCCCGTGATGCAGGCCATGTCGGTGTACCTGGTGCCGCTGATGATCGGCACGCGCAGCGTCGCCTTCCCGCGCATGAACGCGTTCGCCTACTGGATCTACCTGTTCGGCGGCCTGATGCTGTGGGTCGCCTTCGCGTGCAACACGGGCCCGGACGCCGGCTGGTTCAGCTACGTGCCGCTCGCCGGCCCCGATTTCTCGCCCGGCAAGCGCGTCGACTTCTGGGCGCAGATGATCACGTTCACCGAGGTCTCCGGCGTTCTCGAGGCCATCATCCTCATCACCACCGTCTTCAAGCTGCGCGCGCCGGGCATGACGCTCAACCGCATGCCGCTGTTCGTCTGGGGCATGCTGGTCACCGCGTTCATGGTGATGTTCGCGATGCCGGCGGTCATCCTCTCGAGCACGAACCTGATCCTCGACCGGCTCGTCGGCACGCACTTCTACAACCCGGGCGAAGGCGGCGACGCGCTGCTGTGGCAGCACCTGTTCTGGTTCTTCGGCCACCCGGAGGTCTACTTCATCTTCCTGCCGGGCCTGGGCTTCGTCTCGACCATCATCCCCACCTTCGCGCGCCGTCCGGTGTTCGGCTACACGGCGATGGTGCTGTCGCTGATCGCCACCGGCTTCCTCGCCTTCGGCCTGTGGGTGCACCACATGTTCGCGACCAACCTGCCGGAGATGGGCAAGAGCTTCTTCACCGCCGCGAGCATGCTGATCGCGATCCCCACGGCGGTGCAGATCTTCTGCTGGATCGCCACGCTGTGGACGGGGCGCCCCGTGTTCCGCACGCCACTGCTGTTCATCCTGGGCTTCTTCTTCATCCTGGTGCTGGGCGGACTGACGGGCGTGATGCTCGCCGCGGTGCCGCTGGACCTGCAGATCCACGACACCTACTTCGTCGTCGCGCACCTGCACTACGTGCTGATCGGCGGCGCCGTCTTCCCGCTGTTCGGCGCGGTCTACTACTGGTACCCCAAATTCACCGGGCGGCGCATGGGCGAGCGGCTGGGCCGCTGGAACTTCTGGCTGTTCTTCATCGGCTTCAACGCGGCCTTCTTCCCGATGCACCTGCTGGGCCTGGCCGGCATGCCGCGACGCGTGTGGACGTACCCCAAGGGCATGGGCTGGGGCGACATGAACTTCGTGGCGACGCTGGGCGCGCTGACGATCGGCGTCAGCGTCGTGCTGTTCCTGCTCAATTGCTGGCGTTCGCGCCGGCAGGGAGAACCCGCCGGCGACAACCCCTGGAACGCCGGCACGCTCGAATGGGCCGCCGCGTCGCCACCGCACGCGGCCAACTTCCCGGCGATCCCCGTCGTGCACGGACGCGATCCGCTGTGGGAGAGCGCGCGCATGCCGAACCAGGTGGCAGGCCTGTCGGTCGAGGATCGCGAGGTGCTGGTGACCTCGGTGCTCGACGCCGCGCCCGAGACGCGCGTCACCTTTCCGGCGCCGACGTCATGGCCGTTCTGGAGCGCCGTCGCCACCACCGTGCTGTTCGTCGGCTCGATCTTCACGCCCTGGGCCGTGGTGTGGGCCAGCATCCCCGTGGCCATCGCGATGACGTTCTGGTTCTGGCCCAAGGGGGCCGAGGTGCGCCGCAGCGTGGCGCTGGAGCAGCGGCCATGAGCATCAGCGAACCCTGGGATCCCGCTTCGCGGCGCACGCGCGGCGGGGGCGCAGCGGCGGACGGCCCGGCGCTGGACGTCGCGCGGCTGCCCAGCTTCGGCTTCGGTACCCGCAGCCTGATGTGGTGGGGCACGCTGGGCCTGATGGCCGTCGAGGGGACGGTGTTCGCGCTCGCCGTCGCCACCTACTTCTACCTGCGCGGCCAGTCCAAGGTGTGGCCTCTGAACGAGCCGCCGCCCTCGCTGCTCTGGGGCAGCCTCAACACCGTCCTGCTGCTGCTGAGCCTGTGGCCCAACCACCTGGCCAAGCGCGCCGCGGAACGCTTCGACCGGCGTGGCGCGCGCCTGTGGCTGGGCGTGTGCCTGCTCGCCGCGCTCGCCTTCCTCGTGCTGCGGGGCCTCGAGTTCACGACGCTGCACTGCCGCTGGTACGAGGACGCCTATGCGTCGGCGGTGTGGCTGCTGCTGGGCCTGCACACCACCCACCTGGTCACCGACACGTGGGACACCGCCGTGCTGCTGGCGCTGGCCCGGGTCGGTCCGTTCGAGGCCAAGCGCCACGTCGACGTGAGCGAGAACGCCGTCTACTGGGTGTTCGTCGTGCTGAGCTGGCTGCCGATCTACGCGGTGATCTACTGGGCACCCCGCGTGGTGTGACGACGATGACGCGACGCCTGCGCTCCTGGCCCGCACTGCTCCTGGCGCCGCTCACGGCGCTGGCGCAGCAGTCGATCTGCCTGTCGCTGCTCAAGCACGCGTGCGAGCAGCAGACGACCGCGCCGGTGCACGCCGTATCGGCCGTCTCGCTCGTCGCGATCCTGGCGATGACCTGGCTCGCGGCCGCCGAATGGCTGGCGTCGCGCGCTCTCACGGATCATCGCCCCGGCGCCGCCCAGCGCGACGACACGACGCCGACCAGGCTGGCGCACTTCCTTGCCGGCGTCGGCATGCTCGTCGGCGGCCTTTCCGCTCTCGTCGCGCTCTTCATGTGGATGCCCGTCTGGGTATTGAATCCGTGCATGGACTGAGCAGGCCGGCGCGCGCACGGGCGCCGACGCGCGTGACGCCCGCGCGCGCGCTCGCAGGCGCGGCGGCCGCGTTCGCGAGCGCCCGCTGCGAGGCGCACCTGCCCGCGAACGCGGATCACGCCAGCCCCGCGTTCCCGTGGTCGTTCGAGCCCTGGATCGTCGTGCTGCTCGCCGCCAGCATGGCGCTCTACGTGCTCGGGACGACGCGGCTGTGGCGGCGTGCGGGCGCGGGCCACGGCCTGGGCGCCGGCACCGTCGCGGCGTGGACGGCCGGCTGGCTGGCGCTCGTCGGCGCGCTCGTCTCGCCGCTGGATCCGCTGGGCGAATCGCTGTTCTCGGCGCACATGGTGCAGCACGAGATGCTGATGGTCGTGGCCGCGCCGCTGCTGGTGCTCGGCCGCCCGCTCGCGGCCTGGACCTGGGCGCTGCCCGCGGCGTGGCGACCGCGCGTGGGCGCCGCCACGAAGCGCCCGCGCTGGCGCCGATTCTGGAGCCACCTGACGCATCCCCTGACCGCATGGGGACTGCACGCGCTGGCGCTGTGGGGCTGGCACCTGCCATGGCTGTTCGACGCGGCGCTGGCCCACCCGGCCACGCACGCGCTGCAGCACGCGAGCTTCCTCGGCACGGCGCTGCTGTTCTGGTGGACGACGCTCGGCGGCGAACGCCGGGCGCTGCGCGGGGCGGCCATCGCATCGCTGTTCACGACGATGCTGCATACCGGCGCGCTCGGTGCGCTGATGACGCTGTCTCCGCTGCTCTGGTACGGGCGCTATGCCGCGACGTCGGCGGTGTATGGCCTCGACCCGCTGGCCGACCAGCAACTGGGCGGCCTGATCATGTGGATCCCGGCCTCGGTGGCCTATCTCGCGGTCGGCCTCGCCCTGGTCGGCCGCGCGCTGTCCAGCCGACCGGCGTCGCTGTCGCCGTTGCCCTGATGCGCGGGAAACCGCCTTGCCACGGCAGGGCCTCGCCACCCCTTTCCCGAGGACTCGCCATGGATCTCCGCCTCAAGCCCGTCGACCAGCAGGTCATCGTCATCACCGGCGCCTCCAGCGGCATCGGTCTCGCCACCGCGCTGGCCGCGGCGCACCAGGGCGCGCGTGTCGTACTGGGCGCGCGCAGCGTCGACGTGCTGGACGACGTCGTCGCGCACATTGCCGCCGAGGGCGGCCAGGCGGTCGCCGTCGAGACGGACGTATCCGACCGCGGACAGCTCGAGCAGCTGGCCAACCGCGCGCTCGACGCATTCGGCCGCATCGACACCTGGGTCAACAACGCCGGGCTGTCGATCTACGGCCGGCTCGACGAGGTCGACGAGGCGCACAGCCGCCGGCTGTTCGACATCAACTTCTGGGGCGTCGTGAACGGCTCGCTCGTCGCGCTGCCGCACCTGCGCGTGCAAGGCGGCGCGCTGATCAACCTCGGCAGCGAGGCCTCGGAGGCGGCCGTGCCGCTGCAGGCGATGTACTCGGCCAGCAAGCACGCGGTCAAGGGCTTCACCGACGGCCTGCGGCTGGAGCTGGAGGCCGACGGCGCGCCGGTATCGGTCACGCTGATCCAGCCCACGGCGGTCGACACGCCCTACCCCGAACACGCCGCCAACTACCTGGCGCAGGAGCCCAAGCTGCCATCGCCGATGATCGACGTGGAGAAGGTGGCCAGCGCGATCCTCGACGCCGCGGCGTCCCCGACGCGCTCCACCAAGGTCGGCGCGATGTCCGTCGTCAACACCGCGATGGCCAAGTTCATTCCCAGCCTGGCCGACGTCATGGCGCGCAAGCAGATCGGCCGCCAGCAGCGCGACGAGGCGCCGCACTCGCGCGACGGAACGCTCTACGAGGCGGGCCATGCGGGCCGCGTGCGCGGCCGCGGGAACGAGGACACGACCGACGCGAAGCGCGCCGAGGCGATGAACACGCACCCGGCCGAAGGGCACGCGTCCTGACCTGGCGCCGGCGTGGCCGGCCGTTCGGCCGCCGCGCCTTCGGGCGCTTCAGGGCATCGCCGCGTCAGGACCCATGTAGCGGTTGAACTCCTCGGCATAGCGCGCGCTCAGGCGCGAATGCAGGCCCGCGTCCTCGGTCTTGGCGAGGTCGATGAGCCAGTCGTCCTCCTCCGAGTACATGTGGTGCATCACGGCGCCGCGCACGTGCTCGCACTTGTCGGCGTAGTCCTGGCTCATCGGATCGAGCCCTTCGAGCGCGGCCAGGTTGACCTTGGCGCCGCTCTGCTCGGTGTAGGCGGTGGTCGCGTGCGTCTTCTGGTCGCCGAGCGCCATCGCCGGGTAGATCACCGCCTCCTCGGCCATCGAATGGCCGTTGAGCAAAGTGGCGAGCCACTTCTGCGCACGCCGGCGGCCGTTGGCGTCGGAGGCCGCGGCGAGCTGCGCGAACGCGTCCTCGATCGCGCGATGGTGCGCGAGGATCAGGCGCAGCCAGTCGCAGTTGGCGGCGACGGCTTCGGCCTTGGCGCGCGCATCGCGGCGCTCGTCTTCGGATTCGGTGGGCGTGATCGCCGCGACGACCTTGTCGAGAACGGACATGGGATGGACTCCTTGGGCACTGCGGCCTGCATCGGGTGTGGCGCCCGCGGCCGCCGATCTGCTTTCCGCAAATGACGGCGGCGGCGGCCGGAATTCCTGCTTCAAGCGGATTGAAGCCGCGGCGCGCCGCGGCTTCCAGGCGGGCGGCCCGAAAGCCGCCCGCGCTCGCCTCAGCGGCTCTGCTCGCCGCTGCTGCGATTCGTGTTGTCGCTGCCCTGCTGCAACGACGAGTCACGCTGCGAGCCTTCCGACTGCGACGACTGGCCGATGCCGCTGCTCGAGCCCTGCTGGCCCGAAGCACCGCCCGACTGGCTTTGCTGGCTGCCGAGGCTTCCGGTGCCGCCCTGCTGGCTGCCGGAGCTTGCGGACTGGCTCTGCTGGCCCAGGCCGCCAGACTGGCCCTGCTGGCTGCGGGAGCCGCCCGACGGGCTCTGCTGGCTGCTGCTGCCCGACTGGCTCTGCTGGCTGTCCAGGCCGCCCGACTGGCCCATGCCGCTGGAGGCGAGATTCTCGCGGCCCTGCTGGCTGGACTGGCTGCCTTGCTGGCCCTGCGAGCCCGATTGTTCCTGCTGGCCGGTGCCCTGGCCGAGGGATTCCGAGCGGCCGTCGTCCTGGCCTTGCTGGTTCGAGTTCATGTTGGCTCCTTGATCGATTGATGAATGGTTTCGCCGCCCGAAGCGACCTGCGTCGCCATCGTTCCAGCGCCACCCGATCTGGCAACGGCTGTACCCAATCCGTCCCTGATCGCCCTGAACGAACGCGCAGTCCGTGCGCAGGCTCGTTGACGCCGACGTGATGCGCGGCGCGCCGACGGCCCGACGGGCGGGCGATTCACGGCAGCCGGTCGACCAGCGCCTGCATGAGCCGACGCGCCGCCATGTCGTCCTGGCAGCCGTCGCGGCATGCGTCGCGCAAGAGTCCGTCCATGTCGTCCGGCCGCACGAGGCGCATCGCCCAACTCGCGAACCGGCGACGCAGGATCGGCTCCTCCAGAAGCGTGCGCACGTTGCGATGGCGCGGGTCGCGCCTGATCCGCGTCATCAGCGTGGCCACGGCCTCCGCACGCCCTTCGAGCACCTGTGCGAAGTGCCCGTCGCTCTGCACGAGCATGCCGGTGAGGTCGAGCCGCCGGTTCATCATCTGCGCGACGCCGAGGATGACCTGGACCTCCAGGTCGGACAGGCCATCGGCGATCTGGCTGACATAGAAATGGCGGATCAGCATCTCGATTCCGGGCCCGCTCGGCCAAGGCGCCGAGGCCTGCAGCCGCCCGGCACTGGATGCACGACCAGCCGCGTTCGGTACCTTTTCCTCGATGGGACGCAACTCCAGGGCATCACCCGCCTTTTTGGGCGCGCGGGTTGCGCGCCCCCTTGTCGGGAAGCAATCGTCATTCCGGTCGAGGGCATCGCCGTTGCCGGAAACCCGCATCCACGACATTCGCGTGGATGCCAACCACCCCCACGGAGACTTCACATGAATGCGATCCTCAAACTGACCACCGTCGCCATCGGCGCCATCGGCATCGCGGGCGGCGTCGCCCTGGCGCAGACCAGCAGCACGAGCAACAGCACCGGCACCACGTCGAACAACAATTCGAGCGCGATGCCGAGCAACTCGTCGACGAGCACGGACACCAATTCGAACTCGAACAACACCAGCACCTCGCCGAGCAGCAGCTCCACGAACTCGACGAACGGCTATGGCACGAATTCGAATTCCAACTCGAACTCGAACCTGGGCACGGACACCACCACCAACACGGGGACGAACTCCAGCACGACGAACAGCTCGTCGAGCAGCTACGACAACAACGCGAACAACGCGAGCTCGAACTCGTCGTCCAACAACAACCTGAGGCCGCGCGCCGACCGCAACTGACGGCGACCGCGTCCACGCGACGTGACCTGGCGGCGGGCATCGCTTCGATGACCCGCCCCGCCTGCGCCGCCCGACCGCCATCCCCATGGCCTGCGAAGCGCACCGGGCGCCGCCTCGGCCATCAATCGGCGGACGGCAGCCGGCGCGCGCGTGGCGCGGACGTCGGCCTCGTCGAGGTGCCCTCCTCGCACGCCGCGGCCAGCCGCATCGCGTCGAACGGCGCATGCACCTTCACGTCGTTGTCGAAGTAGCAGTAGACGTCGCGCCGCGACACCGCGCGCGGCGGGGGTGCCGACGTCGTGCGCGCGTCCTCGACCTGGCCGCCGTGGCGCCAAGCGGAGATCCGGCGCGCCCATCCGGCCAGCGCGGCATCGCCGTAGCCGCTCGTGTAGAGCGCCTCGTCGCCGTGCAGCCGCACGTAGACGAAGTCGGCTGTCACGTCCTCCAGCAGCGGCCAGCGCGACGCGGTGTCGGCCACGACCAGCGCCGCCCCATGACGCCGCAGCAGCGCGACGAAGGCCGGATCGGCGAAGCTCGGGTGCCGGATCTCGAACGCGTGCCGCAGTGCGCGGCGCGGGCCCTCGGGCAACCACGTGCGGCCGTCGAGGCGCGCATCGTGCTCGCGGCCGAGGGCGCGCGCGGCGTCGGTATCGCGCGGCAGCAACGCCAGGAACTCCTCCATCCGGTCGGCATGGAACGCCAGGTTGGGCGGCAGTTGCCACAGCATCGGGCCCAGCTTGTCGTGCAGCGCCAGCACGCCCGAGGCGATGAAGTTCGCGACCGCCGTGCGGGCGTTCCTCAGCTTGAGCATGTGCGTGACATAGCGCGGTCCCTTCACGGCGAAGATGAAGTCCTCGGGCGTCTGCGCGTGCCAGGCCTGCCACGACGCCGCGTGCTGCAGCGAGTAGAACGAGCCGTTGATCTCGGCGCTGTTCATCCGGCTGGCCGCGTACTCGAGCTCGGCGCGTTGGGGCAAGCCCTTCGGGTAGAAGACGCCGCGCCAGGCGGGATAGCGCCAGCCCGAGATGCCGATGCGCAGCGCGCCGGGACGTTTGCTCATGCCCGGCTTCGGCAAGGCCGATGCCCTGCGGCCGGCCGCGATTTCGGCTACGCTGGCCGCACGCCATGCCCACCACGATCGTCTTCGGCGCCTTCGACCGCCACAACCTCGGCGACCTGCTGTTCGCGCACGTCGCGGCGGCGCTGCTGCCGCGCGACGAGACGGTGGTCTTCGCCGGCCTCGCCGCGCGCGACCTGCGACCGTTCGGCGGCCATCGCGTCGAGGCGCTGCACGCGCTGCGCGACGATCCCCGGCTGCGCGGCGCTCGCCTCGTGCATGCCGGCGGCGAGATCCTGACCTGCCGCGCGCACGACGCCGCCGTCATGCTGCTCGACCCGGCGGAGGTCGACGCCACGCTGGCGTTCCTCGCGGCCCATCCCGAGGGCGCGCCCGCGTGGCGGCGGGCGATGCTGGGCACGGACGACGAGCTGCCCTACGTCGTCGGACGCGATGCGTTCCGCTGGCTCGCGTCGGTCTCGCTGGCCGCCGTCGGCGGCGTCGCGCTCGATGCGCTCCCCGGCGACGCACGGGCGGACCTGCTCGAACGCCTGGTGAGCGCGGATGCACTGACCGTGCGCGACGCCGTCACCCAGGCGCAGCTGCACGCGGCCGGCATCGTCGCGCCATTGATGCCCGATCCGGCCGAACTGGTGGAGACGTTGTTCGGCGACGCGATCCGCGCGCGCGTCACCGAGCCGGCGATCGCCGGACTGCGCCAGGCGTTTCCCGGCGGCTGGCTGGCGGTGCAGCTGTCGACCGAGTTCGCCGACGACGCGACGCTGGCCGCCATCGCCACGCAGCTGGAGGCCGTGCCGGACGAGGCGGGACTGGGCATCGTCCTGTTTCGCGCCGGCGCCGCACCCTGGCACGACGACCCGGCGCTGCTCGCGCGGCTCGCGCGCCGCATCCCGCCGCGCCACGTGCGCGTGTTCGACTCGCTCGACATTTGGGACCTGTGCGCGTTGCTGGCCCATGCGCACGCGTGCCTGGGCAGCAGCCTGCACGGCGGGATCGTGGCCCGCGCGTTCGGCGTGCCGGCGCTCGGCCTGGAGCCGCCGCGGCCGGCGCAGGGCCGCAAGCTCGCCGCGTACGCCTCGACGTGGCACGCGCTCGAAGCGCCGGTCGTGCGGCACTACGGCGAGATCGGCGCCAGCCTGCGCGAGGCCCTCGCGAGCGATCCCGCGCCGCGCCGCGCGCACGCGGCCGAGCGCGCGTCACGCGCGCGCGAGGCGCTGCAGCGGCTGCTCGCGCCGACTTGACGCGTTCACTGCCGCGGCGGCGTGCGCCCGCGGTCAGTCGCGACCTTCTCGTGGTAGACCTTGTCGAGCACCGGGCCTCGATCCGTGTCCTCCGACGGGCTCATCTCGTCAGCCAGCGCCTGCTTGCCGATGTCCACGTGCTGCGCGCTGGCGCTGGCCTGGCTGCGCGCGGACTCGTCCAGGTCATGCGGCAGCGCCGGTTCGACGCGGGGGCCGACGCGGCCGTCGGCGCCTCCGGTCGCATCGGTGTTCATGCTCTGGTCGTGGGTCGTGCGCGTCTGGTTGCGCGATCGGTCGTCCGGCGAGCCCTTGTCTGCGGCGGCGGCGTGTTGCTGGTCCATGTCGGCTCCATTCATTGCGTCTGCCCTTGCCGGGCAATGGATGTACCGGTCGGCCATTGCTTCCAGGAACGGATGTCCAGCGGCAAGGCCTTCGGCAACGGGCCGCCCCTTCAGCGTCCGGCCAGGTTCGACTCGGTCGAGCCGCGGTGCAGCCGCCAGTCGGACGGATCGGCCGGCGTCGCCACGGCGTCACCGCAGCGCGTGGCAGCCTGCGCGCAGATCGGGTCGCTGGCCGGAAAGGTCAGGGTCAGCGACTCGTCGAGCAGCACCTGGTAGGTCTCCAGGTCCTCGTGGTGGACGGGCGCCTGCTCGAGCGCGGAGCGGTCGGGCATGGTGGCGTCGGCGATGCGACGCGCCGTGCGGGAACGCCGTGCATTGCGCAGCAGTGCAGCAGCGGCGAGGCCGGCGGTCGCGAGAAGCAGAACGGATCGGGTGCGGTTCATGGCGGTCTCCAGGGATCAGTCGAATGACATGGCGCTGCCGACACGCCGGCGCGCGCCGCG
>DATCRO010000183.1:0-6505 GCA_036569025.1 Burkholderiaceae bacterium | reverse complement strand
GCCAGCAGCGCGGCGCCCACCGCGATGGCGGCCGGTGCGGCCGGCATCGCGCCTGGCCGGCGCGCGCGCGGCGGCGTGGTGGCGGAGGCGGTGGCGTCGTCGGACATGGCGGAGCTCCTGGAGGTCGCGGCGTCGATCGGTCGATCTGTACTGCCGCGGGCAGCGATACAGATCACCGAACTGCACCCGGCAACTGTACTGCTGGTGTATTGATTATCGGCCTAGACTGGCCGTTCCGCACGCCGTTTCACCGCTTCCTCCCGAAGCCCCGGCGCGCGTCGTGAGCCGATGCGCCTCGAGCCCCAGTCCGCCCTGCCGACGTCCGCCCCCGGCTCCGCCGCGGCGCACGCCGTGGGCGCCGAGCATCCCCATCGTGCCCGCGCCGGGCTGTGGCTGGGCCTGCTGGGCATGCTGATCTTCGCCGGCACGATCCCCATGACGCGCCTGGCCTGCGGCAGCGCGCAGGCGCCGCAGCTGTCGCCGTTCTTCGTGGCCTTCGGCCGCGCGGGGGTCGCGGGGCTGCTGTCGGTGGCCTACCTCGTCCTCACCCGGGCGCCCTGGCCGCACCGGCGGCACTGGCCGATGCTGGTGCTGACCGTGCTGGGCAACGTCATCGGCTGGCCGCTGCTGCTGGGACTGGCGGTGCGCCAGGTCGACGCGATGCACGCGTCGGTCATCACGGGGCTCATGCCGCTGGCCACCGCCGCGTGCGGCGCGCTGATGCTGCGCCAGCGCCCGTCAGCCGGCTTCTGGGCCTTCGCGCTGCTGGGCGCCGCGCTGGTCGTCGCGTTCGCAGCCTGGAGCGGCGCAGGCCGGCCGCAGCTGGGCGACCTGCTGCTGCTGGGCGCGGTGATCGCGTCGTCCATCGGCTACATCACCGGGGTCAAGGTGTCGACCGGCCCGGACGGCCTGACGCCCGAGCAGACCATCTCCTGGGTGCTCGTGCTGGCGCTGCCGGCCACGCTGCCCGTGCTGCTGACGCAATGGCCCAGCGCAGACATCCATGCCGCGTCGTGGGGCGCGTTCGCCTACGTCGCGCTGTTCTCGATGTGGATGGGCTTCTTCGCCTGGTATCGCGGGCTCGCCTGGGGCGGCACGCTGCGCGTCAGCCAGGTGCAGCTGCTGCAACCCTTCGTCTCGATCCTGCTCAGCGTGCCGCTGCTGGGCGAACAACTGCGCCCGGCCACGCTGGGCTTCTCCATCGCCGTGATGGCTTGCGTGTACCTGGGCCGGCGCATGCCGGCGGGCGCGCCGCAATCCGTTTCCAGCAATCCCGTTGCGCGGGCCGCCGCGCGTTCTTCCTCGAAGGCTCTCCCATGACCGGTTCCAACACCACCCCCGACACCGCCGACTCGCCGTGGCGCCTCGCACGACGCTGCGAACGCATGAACCCCTCGGTCATCCGCGAGATCCTCAAGCTGACCGAGCTGCCCGGCGTGCGCTCCCTGGCCGGCGGCCTGCCGTCGGCCGACACCTTCCCCGTCGAGGCCATGCGCGACGCCGCGCTGAAGGTGCTGACCGACACGCCGCGCGAGGCACTGCAGTACGCGGCCAGCGAAGGCTTCGCGCCGCTGCGCGAGTGGGTGTCGGCCATGCTGGCGGCCAAGGGCGTCGACGCGCCGGCCAACCGCGTGCTGATCACCAACGGCTCGCAGCAGGGCCTGGACCTCGTCGGCAAGGTGCTGCTGGATGCCGGCAACACCGTGGCCGTCGAGACGCCCACCTACCTGGGCGCGCTGCAGGCGTTCAACCCGAACGAGCCGCAGTTCGCGTCGGTCGGCAGCGACGCCGACGGCCCGCTGCCCGGTGACATCGCCGCGCTGTCCCGGGACACGCGCTTCATGTACGTGCTGCCGAACTTCCAGAACCCGACCGGCCGCGTGGTGCCGGCGGAGCGCCGCGACGCGATCGTCGCCGCGGCACAGCGCGCCAACCTGCCGCTGGTGGAAGACAACCCGTACGGCGAGCTCTGGTACGACCAGGAGCCGCCCAAGCCCATCGCCTCGCGCTGGAAGGACGGCGTGCTGTACCTCGGCTCGTTCTCCAAGGTGCTCGCGCCGGGCCTGCGCCTGGGCTTCATGGTGTGCCCGCCGGCGCTGTACCCCAAGCTGCTGCAGTCCAAGCAGGCGGCCGACCTGCACACCGGCTCGTTCAGCCAGCGCGTGGTGCACGAGGTCATCAAGAACGGCTTCCTCGACCAGCACATCCCGACGATCCGCGACCGCTACCGCACGCAGCGCGACGCGATGGACGCGGCGCTCAAGGCCTCGATGCCCGCCGGCTGCGAATGGCGCAAGCCCAGCGGCGGCATGTTCTTCTGGCTGCGCCTGCCCGCCGGCTGCGACGCGATGGCGCTGCTGCCCAAGGCGGTGGAGGCCGGCGTCGCCTACGTGCCGGGCGCCGCGTTCTTCGCCCACGACCCCGACGTGCGCACGATGCGCCTGTCCTTCGTCACGCTGTCGCCGGCCGACATCGCCGACGCGGTGGCCAAGCTGGGCAACGTCATCAAGGCGCACGTGGCGGGCGCGTGACCATGAGCGCCCACGACGCGCCGCGCACGCGCGGCTTCAGCCAGGTCGACGTCTTCACGGCCACGCCGCTGCTGGGCAACCCGCTGGCGGTCGTGCATGACGGCACGGGCCTCGCCGACGACCGGATGGCCGCGTTCGCGCGCTGGACCAACCTGTCGGAGACGACGTTCCTGCTGCCGCCCACGAATCCGGAGGCGGACTACCGGGTGCGCATCTTCACGCCCGGCGGCGAGCTGCCCTTCGCGGGGCATCCCACGCTGGGCTCGTGCCACGTGTGGCTGCAGGCCGGTGGCCGACCCAAGCGCGACGACGTCGTGATCCAGGAGTGCACGATCGGCCTGGTGCCGATCCGGCGCGGCGCGCGGCTCGCCTTCGCGGCACCGCCCACCAGCGTGGAACGGGCCGACGCCGAGCTGCTGCATCGCGTCTACGCCGCGCTCGGCCTGGAGCCGTCGCGCGTGCAGGAGACGGCGTGGCTGTCCAACGGCTTTCCGCAACTGGTGCTGCGCGTGGACAGCGCCGCCACCGTGCTCGCGCTCAAGCCCGACCACTCGGCGCTCAAGGGGCTGGGCAAGGTTGGCGTCGTCGGGCCGCACCCGGCGGGCAGCGACGTCGACTTCGAGGTGCGCTTCTTCGCCGCGGCGATCGGCATCAACGAGGATCCGGTGACCGGCAGCCTCAACGCCAACGTCGCGCGCTGGCTGATCGACAGCGGCCGCGCGCCGGCGCGCTACGTCGCCGCGCAAGGCACGGCGATGGGGCGCGCTGGCCGCATCCACGTCGAACGCGACGCGCAGGGCACCTGGATCGGCGGCGACGTGGCGGGCTGCATCGCCGGCAGCGTGTCGATCTGACAAACCCGGCAAGGAGGCCTCTCGTGACCGAGGAAATCTTCCGCGAAGATGCGACGCTCGTCGAGTGCGACGCCGTCGTCACCGCCATCGACGAGCGCGGCGTGCAGCTCGATCGCACCGTGTTCTATCCGCACGGCGGCGGCCAGGCCGGCGACCGCGGCGAGCTCGTGCTGGCCGATGGCCGCCCCGTCGCGATCGCCGACACGCGCAAGGGCGAGACGCCCGGCGAGATCGTGCACGTGCTCGCGGACGCCGGCGACCGCGTGGCGTTCACCGTCGGCGCGAAGGTGCACGCGCGCATCGATGTCGCGCGGCGCCGCGCCCACATGCGCTTCCACACCGCCACGCACCTGCTGTGCGCGCTCGTGCCGCATCCGGTCGACGGCTGCTCGATCACCGCGGAGTACGCGCGGCTGGACTTCCACATGACCGACCCGCTGGACAAGGCCGAACTCGAGGCCGGCCTCGAGCGCCTGGTCGCCGAGTCGCACCCGGTGTCGCACCGCTGGATCACCGACGCCGAGCTCGACGCCAACCCCGGACTCGTGCGCAGCATGAGCGTGCAGCCGCCGCGCGGCACGGGCCGCGTGCGCCTGCTCGAGATCGCCGGCGTCGACCTGCAGCCCTGCGGCGGCACGCACGTGGCCAACACGTCGGAGATCGGCGCGCTGGTGGTGCGCAAGATCGAGAAGAAGTCGGCCTCGACGCGGCGCGTCGTTCTGGCGTTCAAGGACGCGGCGACGCCCTGACCCTCCGGGGCGACCCCCTCGCGCGCCGCCGCCGCGCGCCAGCGCCAGCCGTCATGGAGTGCGCGGCGCGATGGCCTTGCTTGCCCCGGATCAGGGGCAAGGCGCCCCGTTGCCCGCCACCCAGATCTCGTACCAGGTCTGCGCATCGAGCTCGACATCGAGCGCCGCGACGGCCTCGCGCATCGCGTCGAGCCGGCGCGAGCCGGTCAGCGGGATCAGGCGCGCGGGATGGCGCAGCAACCATGCGTAGACCAGCGTGGTGACGCCGATGCCGCGCTCGCCGGCCAGGCGTTCCAGCACGGCGCGCACGCGGCGCGCGGCGTCGTCCTGGCCCGTGAACAGCCGCCCGCCGGCCAGCGCTGACCAGATCATCGGCGCGACGCCCAGGTCCTGCGCCTGGTCCAGCGTGCCGTCGTGGAACGGCGCGATGTGCAGCGGCGAGGCCTCGATCTGGTTGGTGACCAGCGGGATGCGCCGATGCAGCAGCGCGAACTGCGAAGGCGTGAAGTTGGAGACGCCGAAGTGGCGTACCTTGCCGGCGGCGCGCAGGCGCATGAAGCACTCGGCCAGCGCCTCGGCGTCCATCAGCGCGTCCGGGCGATGGATCAGCAGCACGTCCAGCGAGTCGGCGCGCAGCGCGGCCAGCGAGTTGTCGACCGAGCGCTCCACGTGCGCGGCCGAGGTGTCGTAGTGGCCGAGGCGATGCTCGGGCCGCGCCGGAGACACCATGCGGATGCCGCACTTGGTGACGATCTGCATCCGCTCGCGCAGATGCGGCGCGGCAGCCAGGGCCTCGCCGAACAGCGCCTCGACGCCGTAGCCGCCGTAGATGTCGGCGTGGTCGAAGGTGGTGATGCCCAGCTCGAGGCAGCCCTCGATCCAGCGCACGCGTTCCTGCACGCTGAACTGCCACGAGTCCATGCGCCAGGCGCCGGCGACGATGCGCGAGAGGGTGGGGCCGCCGGCGGCGGTGACGAGCGTGGAGGCGTGGGACATGGCGGCGATCGGTTCCAGGACGACGGCACGAAGGGGTGCCGGATTCTGACCGATCGGGCCCCGCGCCGCGCGCTCAGTGCTTCTTGCGGAAGTCGTCGTGGCAGGACTTGCAGGCCTGCGCGGTCGGCCCGAACGCGGCCTTCAGCGCCTCGGGCTTGCCTGTCCTGGCGGCGTCCTGCAGCTTGGCGACCGCGTCCTGCAGCTTCTGCGCGTCGGCGTTGAACTTGTCGCGCTGCGACCAGATCTCGGGCTTGGCGCCCGTCTCGCCCTTGTCGCTGCCCTCGACGAAGGCGCTCCACGGCAGCCTGGCCAGCGTCGCGACGAGCTCGGCATTGGCCTTGGCGGCCGCCGCGTCGTAGGGGATCTTGCCGTTGGCCATCGCGCCGAGCTGACCGAAGTGGTGGCCCATCACGGCGAGCGCGCCCTGGCGGTACTCGATGGCATCGTCGGGGCTCTTGAATTGGGCGGCGGCCGCGCCGCAGGCCAGGAGGGCGGCGGCCGCGACGGCGGCGGGCGTCCAGGAGTTCATCGTGTCGGATCCTGAGGGAGGTGGCGGGCGGACGCGCGGGGCGTCCGGGGCTGCGGCAGTGTACGAAGGTCCGGCGCGACCGGATGTGTCCGTGGCGTATCGTTGCGGACCCGATCACGCGCCACCGTCGCCTTGACCCCTCCGATTCCCGTCCGCATCTGGGACCTGCCCACGCGTGTCTTCCACGTCGCGCTGGCCATGCTGGTCACCGCGGCGATCGCCACCGCCGAGGCGGGCGGCGACTGGATGGCCTGGCACCTGCGCTGCGGCGAGGCGGTGCTGGCGCTGCTGGCGTTCCGCTGGGCCTGGGGGTTGGTGGGCGGCCGCTGGTCGCGCTTCGCGAGCTTCCTGCCCGCGCCGGCGCGCGTCGTGCGCGCGCTGCGCGGGGGCGCGGACGCCGCGGACGCGATCGGCCACAGCCCGCTGGGCGCGCTGTCGGTGTGGGCGTTCATGCTGCTGCTGTCGGCGCAGGTGGCCACCGGGCTGGTGGCCGACGACGACATCGCCACCACCGGGCCGCTCAACGGCCACGTGAGCAGCCACCTGGCGCGCGCGGCCAGCGGCTGGCACGCGGGCTGGGGCGCGGATCTCGTCTTCGCGCTGATCGCGCTGCACCTGGCCGCGGTCGCCTGGTACACGCTGCGCCGGCGCGCGCCGCTCGTTCGCGCCATGTGGAACGGCGACAAGCCGCTGCCGCCCGGCACTCCCGCCAGCCGCGACGGCGCGGGCCCGCGCGTGCTCGCGCTGACGCTGTTCGCGCTGGCCTGCACCGGCGTCTGGGCGATGCTGCGCTGGGCCGCCTGACGCGCGCCTGAAGCACGCCGGGGTGTCAGTGCCGTGACAGGC
>DATCRO010000182.1:0-2454 GCA_036569025.1 Burkholderiaceae bacterium | reverse complement strand
GGTCTTGCCCTTGAGCTTGTGCGTCTCGACGTACTGCTTGATCGCGGCCACGCCCAGCGCGCCCGCGGGCTCGAGGATGCTGCGCGTGTCCTGGAACACGTCCTTGATCGCGGCGCAGGCGGCGTCGGTGTCGACCGTGATGTATTCGTCGACCAGCGCGCGCGCGACGCGGAAGGTCTCGGCGCCCACCAGCTTCACGGCCGTGCCGTCGGAGAACAGGCCCACGTCGCTGAGCGTGACTCGCTTGCCCTTCCTGACCGACTGGATCATCGCGTCGGAGTCGGCGGCCTGCACGCCGATCACCTTGATCTCGGGCCGCAGCGCCTTGATGTAGGCCGCGACGCCGGAGATGAGCCCGCCGCCGCCGATCGCCACGAACACGGCGTCGATCGGGCCCTGGTGCTGGCGCAGCACCTCCATCGCGACCGTGCCCTGGCCCGCGATGACGTCGGGGTCGTCGAACGGGTGCACGAAGGTCAGGCCCTCGTCCTTCTCGATCTGCAGGGCGCGGCCGTAGGCGTCCGAATAGCTGTCGCCGTGCAGCACCACCTCGCCGCCGAGCGCGTGCACCGCATCGATCTTGAGCCTGGGCGTGGTCACCGGCATCACGATGACGGCGCGCACCCCCAGGCGCCTGGCGCCCAGCGCCACGCCCTGCGCGTGGTTGCCGGCCGATGCGCAGATGACGCCGCGCTGCAGCGCCTCGGGCGCCAGGTGGATCATCTTGTTGTACGCGCCGCGCAGCTTGAAGCTGAACACGGACTGCGTGTCCTCGCGCTTGAGCAGCACGTGGTTGCCGATGCGGCGCGACAGGTTGCGCGCGGGCTCCAGCGGCGTCTCGATGGCGACGTCGTAGACGCGCGCCGTCAGGATGCGGCGCAGGTACGCGCTGGCGATGGCCTGGGCCGACTTGGACAGCGCTGCCGGCGGCGCGGGCGCGATCTCCGCGATGCCGGACGAGCGTCCCGTGTCGGCATCGGAGGAGGACTCACGCAGGGGGCGTGCGGCAGACATCGGGGGCTCCAGTCGCAGGTGGGCAGAGCCGCAGAATGATACGGCCCGGCGTGTGCGCTGGCTTCTCGATGCGTCAACGGATGCCACGCTGGCAGCGAAAGCGACGCAGCCAAAGAAAAGGCCCGGAGCTTTGCAGCTTCGGGCCGAATCCACCAGTTTTGAGGAGGTGGAGGAGACAACTTGCGGTCGCTTCGGCTGGCCGTCGCACCCTCTGGGGCAAACGTTTGCGTCAGCGACAATGGAGCCAGTCTATCCCACCGGTTGTTGCACTGCAATATCTCTTCGCTGCCGGGCGTAGAGAGGCTTCCCGAATGTCCGCCGACGGTGCGAAAAGCACGCTCGTGCACCATTTTGGAACGCGTTTTGCAGCGTCCTGAGGCAAACAGGGCCGAACTCGACGTTGCACAATGGAGACGGTTCCAAATTTCGTCGGGAAAGACGCATGCACTGCACGATCAACTGGCTGCCCGGGACGGGCATGGCCTTCTCCGCGGAGACCGGCAGCGGCCATCTGCTGACCATGGACGGCGCGCCCGACGGTGGCGGCCGCAACCTGGCGCCGCGCCCGATGGAGACGCTGCTGGCCGGCGCCGGCGGCTGCACGGCCTACGACGTCGTGCTGATCCTGCAGCGCGGCCGCCATGACGTGAAGGGCTGCCAGGTGAAGGCGACCGCCGAGCGCGCGGAGCAGGACCCCAAGGTGTTCACCAAGCTGCACCTGCACTTCACCGTCACCGGCCGCGGCGTGCCGCCCGCGGCGGTCGAACGCGCGATCGCGCTGTCGCACGAGAAGTATTGCTCGGCCACCGTCATGCTGGGCAAGACGGCCGAGGTCACCACCAGCTTCGACGTCGTCGAGGCCTGACGGCCAGTCGTCAGATGTAGTGCGCGGTGGCGGTCATCACCCGCGCCGCCATCCGCATCGCCCCGCGCACCGGCGCGGGCAGGTCGACGCCGCCGGCGGCGCGCGCCGCGTCGCCGTGCGCCGCCTCGTCGACGCGCATCTGGTCGACGATCGCCCGCGAGGCCGCGTCGGCCGCGGGGAGGCGCTCGAGGTGGCTCTCGAGGTGCTGCTCCACCTGGCGCTCCGTCTCGACGACGAAGCCCAGGCTCACGCGGTCGCCCAGCCGCCCGGCGGCCAGCCCGATCAGGAACGCGCCGCCGTACCAGAGCGGGTTGAGCAGGCTCGGCCGGTCGCCCAGCTCGGCCAGCCGCTGCTCGGTCCAGGCGAGGTGGTCGATCTCCTCGCGCGCGGCCTGCGCCATCTGCGCCTTGAGCGCCGGATCCGAAGTGGCCACGGCCTGGGCCTGGTAGAGCGCCTGGGCGCAGACCTCGCCGACATGGTTCACGCGCATCAACGCACCCGACAGGCGCTTGTCCTCGGGGCCCAGCTCGGCCGGCAGGAGCGCGTCCGGCGTGGCGCCGGCGGGCGCGGGCAGC
>DATCRO010000181.1:0-2088 GCA_036569025.1 Burkholderiaceae bacterium | reverse complement strand
GTCGCGTCCAACGGCCCGCCGTTCGCGCGTCGAACCGACCCGCCAGGGAGCGCCGCACCCGCTGCGACATGGTGACGACTGTATACAGTTATCGATGCGACTCGAGCAAGGGATAACCCTTGGTCGTTGTGCCGACCCGCCACCGGCTTCTCCTGTGGCAACGCCATCTTTCGTGCACACCGACGGCGCGACGGCGGCACCATGATGGCGTGAAGTGCTTGCATTCGGTGCGATTAACTGTATACACTTTTGCATCCAATCCACGATTCAGCATCGACCCATGCCGCGCAAGCCCGCCGCCCACCTGCAACTCGTCGATGCTCCGCGCGCGGGCCGCGCCGCGGCGAGCGTCACCGACGGCATCGTCGAATCGATCACCACGGCCATCGTCGAACGCCGGCTGATGCCCGGAACGCGCCTGGTGGAACAGCAGATCGCCGACGTGTTCGAGGTCTCGCGCACCGTCGTGCGGCAGGCGCTGAACCAGCTCAGCCGCGACCGCCTCGTCACGCTGGAGCCGGCGCGCGGCGCGTTCGTGGCCACGCCCAGCATCGACGAGGCGCGCCAGGTGTTCCAGGTGCGCCGCCTGATCGAGGGCGGCATGGTGCGCCAGCTCGCCGCGCAGATCACCGACAAGCAGGTGGAGCAGCTGCGCGCCCACCTGCGCGACGAGCGCCAGGCCGTGTCGCGCGTGGACGTGTCGGGCCGCACGCGCCTGCTCGCCGACTTCCACGTGGTGCTCGCACGCCTGCTGGGCAACGAGGTGCTCGCCGAGCTCATCGCCGACCTGCTCTCGCGCTCGCAGCTGATCGCGCTGATGTACCAGTCCAGCCATTCGGCCGAGCACTCGCAGGAGGAGCACGTGGACATCGTCGATGCGCTGGCCAGGCGCGACGGCCGCGCAGCGGCCAGGTTGATGGAACGCCATCTCGAGGCCGTCGAACGCAACCTGCGCCTCGATCCGCGAACGCCGGACCTCGCGTCCGTCCTCCGTCCCAGGGCTGAGCCATGAAGCAATCCACCTACCCGCGTGACCTGCGCGGCTACGGCCGCAACCCGCCCCACCCGCAGTGGCCGGGCAACGCCCGCGTCGCCGTGCAGTTCGTCCTGAACTACGAGGAAGGCGGCGAGAACTGCGTGCTGCACGGCGACGCCGGCAGCGAGCAGTTCCTGTCCGAGATGGCCAGCCCGCCCGCCTTCCCGGCGCGCCACCTGAGCATGGAGAGCATCTACGAGTACGGCTCGCGCGTGGGCGTCTGGCGCCTCCTGCGCGAGTTCGAGCGCCGCGGCCTGCCGCTGACCGTGTTCGGCGTGGGCATGGCGCTGGAGCGCTGCCCCGAGGTGGCCGCCGCGTTCGTCGAGGCGGGCCACGAGATCGCGTGCCATGGCTGGCGCTGGATCTCGTACCAGGCCGTGGACGAGGCCACCGAGCGCGCGCATCTGCAGGCGGCGCTCGAATCGTTCCAGCGCACGCTGGGCCAGCGCCCCGCGGGCTGGTACACCGGCCGCGACAGCCCCAACACGCGCCGCCTGGTCGCCGACGCCGGCGGCTTCGAGTACGACAGCGACTACTACGGCGACGACCTGCCCTTCTGGCTGCAGGTGCGCAGGACCGACGGCGCGCTCGCCCCGCACCTCGTCGTGCCCTACACGCTGGACGCCAACGACATGCGCTTCGCGCTGCCGCAGGGCTACAGCCACGGCGACGAGTTCTTCCAGTACCTGCGCGACGCCTTCGACGTGCACTACGCGCAGGGCGACGAGCGCCCCACCATGATGAGCATCGGCATGCACTGTCGCCTGCTCGGACGCCCCGGCCGCCTGCGCGCGCTGCAGCGCTTCCTCGACCACGTGCAGCGCCACGAGCGCGTGTGGATCACCCGCCGCGTCGACATCGCGCGGCACTGGAGGCAGGTGCATCCCTTCGACGCTGGCCAGGCCTTCACCTGGGAATGACCATGTCCACCCTCACCCTCGAGCGGCTCAACGCCGCATCGCGCGCGGAGTTCGTCGCGCTCCTGGACGGCACTTACGAGCATTCGCCGTGGATCGCCGACGCCGCGTTCGACGCGCGCCCGTTCGCCAGCC
>DATCRO010000180.1:0-3854 GCA_036569025.1 Burkholderiaceae bacterium | reverse complement strand
CCGGACTTCGAGCTCGACGGCCCGGCGATGCTGGCCGCGGTGCGCGAGCACCAGCCCGCGCTGCTGTACCTGGCCTACCCGAACAACCCCACGGCCAACCTGTGGGACGACGGCGTCATCGACGCGCTGATCGAGGCCACGCCGGGCCTGGTGGTGATCGACGAGGCCTACCAGCCGTTCGCCGCACGCGACTCGCTCGCACGCCTGCGCCGCCACGAGCACGTGCTGCTGATGCGCACGATGAGCAAGTTCGGCCTGGCCGGCGTGCGCATCGGCTATTTGATGGGCCGCAAGCCGCTGGTCGCCGAGCTCGACAAGCTGCGCCCGCCGTTCAACGTCAGCGTGCTCAATTGCGAGGCCGCGCTGTTCGCGCTGGAGCACGTCGACGAATACGCGCGCCAGGCCGCGACGATCCGCGCCGAGCGCGACAAGCTGCTGCGCGAGTTGCAGGCCTTGCCGGGCGTCAAGCCGTTCCCCAGCGAGGCGAACATGATCCTCGCGCGCGTGCCCGACGCGAAGCGCGTGTTCGAGGGCATGCGCGCGCGCGGCGTCCTGATCAAGAACGTCTCCGGCCTGCACCCGCTGCTGGCCGACTGCGTGCGCATCACCATCGGCACGCCCGAAGAGAACCCGCAGACCCTCGCCGCGCTCTACGGCGCGCTGCACGACCTGGAAGCCACCGCATGAACAATTCCGTGCCAACCTATTTGCGGGGCGAGCGCCGGGCCGTCCCGAGCCGGCCCGCAGCTCCCTCGGGGGACGGAGCGCCGTACTCGGCGCGGGAGGGGCTCCAATGACCGCCGCTCGCATCGCCACCGTCCAGCGCAACACCAAGGAAACGCAGATCCGCGTTAGCGTCAACCTCGACGGCACCGGCGTGTCCAAGCTCGAGACGGGCATCGGCTTCTTCGACCACATGCTCGACCAGATCGCGCGCCACGGCCTGATCGACCTGGAGATCCACGCCGTCGGCGACCTGCACATCGACGGCCACCACACCGTCGAGGACGTGGGCATCACCCTCGGCCAGGCGGTGGCCAAGGCCGTCGGCGACAAGAAGGGCCTGACCCGATACGGCCACGCGTATGTGCCGCTGGACGAGGCGCTGTCGCGCGTCGTGATCGACTTCTCGGGCCGCCCGGGCCTGTTCATGGACGTCGACTTCAAGTCGGGCATGATCGGCGCGTTCGACACCCAGCTCACCTACGAGTTCTTCCAGGGCTTCTCGAACCACGCCGGCGTGTCGCTGCACATCGACAACCTCAAGGGCCACAACGCCCACCACCAGGCCGAGACGATCTTCAAGGCCTTCGGCCGCGCGCTGCGCATGGGGCTGACGCTGGATCCGCGCTCGCTGGGCGTCATTCCGTCGACGAAGGGGTCGCTGTGACGTCCGTCGTGGCCGTGGTCGACTACGGCATGGGGAACCTGAAGTCCGTGTCGCAGGCCGTCGTCAAGGCGGCCGAGGACAGCGGCGTCGACGTCGTCATCGCGCAGTCCGCCGAGCAGGTCTTCGCCGCCGACCGCATCGTGCTTCCAGGCCAGGGCGCGATCCGCGACTGCATGCGCGAGCTGCGCGAGTCCGGCATGCTGGAGGCGGTGCTCGACGCCGCGGCACGCAAGCCGATGCTGGGCGTGTGCGTGGGCATGCAGATGCTGCTCGATCGCAGCGAGGAGCAGGACACCGCCGGCCTGGGCCTGATACCCGGCGTGGTCAGGCGATTCCAACTCGAGGGCCGCCTGCAGGACGACGGCAGCCGCTACAAGGTGCCGCAGATGGGCTGGAACCGCGTGCGCCAGGAGTTCGCGCATCCGCTGTGGGCGGGCATCCCCGACGAGAGCTGGTTCTATTTCGTGCACAGCTTCCACGTCGCGCCGTCGGAGACCCGCCACAGCGCGGGCACCACCGAATATGGCGACCGCTTTACCTCGGCGGTGGCCCGGGATAATATTTTCGCGACTCAATTCCACCCCGAGAAGAGCGCCGACCTCGGCCTGGCGCTCTACCGCAACTTCCTGCACTGGATGCCCTGACGGGCCCGAGCCATGCTGTTGATTCCCGCGATCGATCTGAAGGACGGTCACTGCGTTCGCCTCGAACAAGGTGACATGTCGGTCTCCACGAGTTTCGGAGACGACCCCGCCGCGATGGCCCGACGATGGGTCGAAGCCGGCGCCCGGCGGCTCCACCTGGTCGATCTGAACGGCGCGTTCGCCGGCAAGCCGGTCAACGAATCGGCGGTCAAGGCCATCATCAAGGAAGTGAACGGCCGCATTCCCATCCAGCTGGGCGGCGGCATCCGCGACCTGGACACCATCGAGCGCTACCTCGACGACGGCCTGAGCTACATCATCATCGGCACCGCCGCGGTCAAGAGCCCGGGCTTCCTGAAGGACGCCTGCACCGCGTTCGGCGGCCACATCCTCGTGGGCCTGGACGCCAAGGACGGCAAGGTCGCCACCGACGGCTGGAGCAAGCTCACGGGCCACGAGGTGGTCGACCTCGGCCTGAAGTTCCAGGACTACGGCGTCGAGGGCGTGATCTACACCGACATCGGCCGCGACGGCATGCTCACCGGCGTCAACATCGAATCGACCGTCAAGCTGGCGCAGGCGCTCACCATCCCGGTGTTCGCCTCGGGCGGCCTGTCCAGCATGGACGATATCGAGAAGCTGTGCGCGGTCGAGGACGAGGGCGTCGAGGGTGTCATCTGCGGCCGCTCGATCTACACCGGTGCGCTCGACTTCGCCAAGGCGCAATCGCGCGCCGATGAACTGCTCGCGGGCTGAAACCATCCCTTCCGATCAGCCGGGGTCAGGTCTTGAAAGTTGCGCAGGCCGCCGCCTCTCGAGGGTGTCAGGTCTTGAAAGTTGCGCGTTGAGCGTTTCGCCGAGGGGTCAGGTCTTGAAAGTTGCACGACCTGCTGTCGTCCTGCGGCGAAGATCCTGCCGTGCAACTTTCAAGACCTGACCCCAACGCCAGGACCTTGCCGCGCAACTTTCAAGACCTGACCCCAGAGAACCATGCTTGCCAAACGCATCATCCCCTGCCTGGACGTGACCGGCGGCCGCGTCGTCAAGGGCGTCAACTTCGTCGAACTGCGCGACGCCGGCGATCCGGTGGAGATCGCCGCGCGCTACAACGAGCAGGGCGCCGACGAGCTCACGTTCCTGGACATCACCGCCACCAGCGACGCGCGCGGGTTGATCCTGCCGATCATCGAGGCGGTGGCGTCGCAGGTCTTCATCCCGCTGACGGTGGGCGGCGGCGTGCGCGAGGTGTCGGACGTGCGGCGGCTGCTGAATGCCGGCGCGGACAAGGTCAGCTTCAACTCGGCCGCGGTCGCGAACCCGCAGGTCATCAGCGATGCGTCGGACAAGTACGGCGCCCAGTGCATCGTCGTGGCCATCGATGCGAAGCGCCGCAGCGCCGAGGACGCAGCCGCGCGCGGCCCGGGCTGGGATGTCTACACGCACGGCGGCCGCAAGAACACGGGGCTGGACGCCGTGACCTGGGCCAGGGAAATGGTGGCCCGCGGCGCCGGCGAGATCCTGCTGACCAGCATGGACCGCGACGGCACGCGCGCCGGCTTCGACCTGGAGCTGACGCGCGCGGTGTCCGACGCCGTGCCCGTGCCGGTGATCGCCTCGGGCGGCGTCGGCAACCTCGACCACCTGGCCGACGGCGTGCAGCAGGGCGGCGCCGATGCGGTGCTGGCGGCCAGCATCTTCCACTACGGCGAGCACACGGTGGGCGAGGCGAAGGCGTTGATGGCGGCGCGCGGCATCCCCGTCCGGCAGTGAGGCGCGGTGGAGTCAGGTGCGGATGCAGCACGGCCGGAGGGGTCCGGCCT
>DATCRO010000179.1:0-3974 GCA_036569025.1 Burkholderiaceae bacterium | reverse complement strand
GCATCTGCATGACCGACGCGAGCCACGCCACGGTGCTCCCGCGCCTGCTCGCGCACCTGCGCGAACGCGCGCCGCGCGCGCCCGTGGCGGCCATCCGCATCGACGACGACACCGGCGCGGCGCTGCAGTCCGGCGCGGCCGACATCGCGGTGGGCTACATCCCCTGGCTGGACACCGGCTTCTACCAGCAGGCCCTGTTCACGCAGGACTGGGTCTGCCTGGCCGCGCCGTCCAACACCCGCATCGGCGCGACGCTCACGCTGCGCGGCTACCGCGAGGCCGCGCACGTCGTCACGCACGCGGGCACCGGCGCGGCGGATCTCGAGGCCGCGCTGGCCCGCGCCCGCATCGAGCGCCGGGTGATGCTGTCGCTGCCGGGCTTCCTGGGCCTGGCGGCCATCGTGTCGACGTCCGACCTGGTGGCCACGCTGCCGCGCCAGATCGGCGAGATCCTCGCGCGCAACGCCGGCCTGCGCGTGCTGGCGTGCCCGTTCCCGGTGCCGCAGTTCACCGTCAAGCAGCACTGGCACGCGCGCTTCCACCTCGAGCCGGCCAACCGCTGGCTGCGCGAGCAGGTCGCCGCGCTCCTGATGACCGGCCCGGCCAGGGCCGCGCGCGTCAGATCACCTCGCGCAGCACCTTGACGATGTCCTGCAGCGGCGGCAGCAACTGCGCGATCGCCGTCTCCTCGGGATAGCGCTGCAGCTGGAAGGTCATGCTGATCGCGCCGACGCAGTGGCCGTGGCGGTCGAACAGCCCCGCGGCGATGCCGCCCAGGCCGATGTCGATGTACTGGTTGACGAACGAGTAGCCCAGCCGCGCCGCGTTGGCGACCTTCTCGCGGATCGCGGCGGCGTCCGTGATCGTGTCGGCCGTGAAGCGGCTGAAGTCGTGCTCGGCGATCCAGGCCTCCAGCTGCCGCTTGTCGAGCGTCGACAGGATCGCGAAGCCGGGCGAGACGACGTGCGCCGGCGTGCGCGCACCGGCGTGGAAGCCGATCGACACCACGCGCGGCGAGTTGCTGCGTTCCAGGTAGACGATCTCGTGGCCGTCCAGCACGCTCAGGTTGGCGGTCTCGCCGGTCTGCATCGACAGCCGCTGCAGGAACGGGCGCACCAGCCGCGGCAGCCGCGCGGCCTCCAGGTAGCTCTGGCCGAGCCGCAGGATGGACGGCAGCAGCCAGTAGTGCTTGCCGTCGGTGGCGGCATAACCGTAGTGCACCAGGCTGACCAGGTAGCGCCGCGCGGCCGTGCGCGTGAGGCCGGCCAGCATGCCGGCCTCGGTGGCCGTCAGGCGCGGGTGGTCGTCGGAGAACAGCTCGATGATGCGCAGGCCCTTGCCCAGGCCTTCGATGAGCAGCGAGCGGTCGATTTCCTTGTGCGCGCTCATGCCGTTGATTCGGTGGAAACCCTTGGAACGATCAATCAGCGATCCTACGCGATCGATGATCGATCGTCGAGCGTCCACCACCCCTGGGAAAAAGCCGGCACCCTCTCTACATTGCGTTCCAGAGGCGGAGCCGACGTCATCCGCCCGATGTCCACCCAATGGAGACAAGCATGACCCAGGAACACAGCACGACCCAGACCCGCAAGGCCACGGCCAGCGGCTGGATCGGCTCGGCGCTCGAGTACTACGACTTCTTCATCTACGCGACCGCCGCGTCGCTGATCTTCCCGCAGATCTTCTTTCCCAAGGGCAACCCGACGACCGCGATCGTCGCGTCGCTGGCGACGTACGGCGTGGGCTACGTGGCCCGCCCGATCGGCGCGTTCTTCCTGGGCCACCTGGGCGACACCCACGGCCGCAAGCGCGTGCTGCTGATCTGCATGTTCCTGATGGGCTTCTCGACGATCGCGGTCGGCCTGCTGCCCACCTACGACCAGGTCGGCCTGCTGGCGCCGGTGCTGCTGGTCGTGCTGCGCCTGATCCAGGGCTTCGCCGTGGCCGGCGAGATCTCCGGCGCGAGCTCGATGATCCTGGAGCACGCCCCGTTCGGCCGCCGCGGCTTCTTTTCCAGCTTCACGCTGCAGGGCGTGCAGGCCGGCCAGATCCTGGCGGCCGCCGTGTTCCTGCCGCTGGCCCACTACATGCCCGCCGACCAGTTCAACCAGTGGGGCTGGCGCATCCCGTTCATCCTCAGCTTCGTCGTGATCGCCGTGGCCTTCGTCATCCGGCGGGAAGTCGAGGAGACGCCGGCGTTCTCGGCCGAGGCCCGGCGCGGCGCCGTCCCGAAGACGCCCGTGCTGGAGGCCTTCCGCTTCCACTGGGACGACATGCTGCGCGTGGTGTGCTGCTCGCTGATGAACGTGATCGCCGTCGTCGCCACCATCTTCGGCGCCGCGTACGCGGTGCAGCCGGCCTACGGCGTCGGCTTCAGCAAGGACGTCTACCTGTGGATCCCGGTGCTGGGCAACGTCATCGCGGTGATGATCATCCCGATGGTGGGCAACCTGTCGGACCGCATCGGCCGCCGCCCGTTCATCATCGCTGGCGCGCTCGGTTCGGGCCTGCTGTCGTACGCCTATCTGTATGCGATCAGCATCCACAACGTGCCGCTGGCGATCTGCATGTCGCTGCTGATGTGGGGCGTGGTCTACCAGGGCTACAACGCGGTGTTCCCGAGCTTCTACCCCGAGCTGTTCCCGACCCGCGCCCGCGTCTCGGCGATGGCCATCTCGCAGAACGTGGGCACGATGATCACCGCGATGCTGCCGGCGCTGTTCGCCTCGGTCGCGCCCCCGGGGTCGGCCAACATCCCGCTGGTGATCGGCACGCTGACGCTGGTGACGACGGCCATCTCCGCGATCGCCGCCTGGACGGCCCGCGAGACCTACCGCGTCGCGCTGAAGGACCTGGGCAACCGCAGCGCCGCGCCGGCGGACAAGGCCGAATACGACCAGCAGCGCGAGGTCGTGATCTCGCAGTCGCGCTGGCGCAAGGCCGCCTGAGCTGGAGCAACCCATCATGATCAGTGGCAAGACGACGCTCATCGCCCACATCGGCTTCCCGACGGAGTCGTTCAAGGCGCCGATGATCTACAACCCGTGGTTCGACAAGCACGGCATCGACGCGGCCGTCATCCCGATGGGCGTGCGCCCCGAGGACTACGTGGCGAGCCTCAAGGCGATCCTGCGCATGTCCAACGTGCGCGGCGCGCTGGTCACGATGCCGCACAAGGTCGTCACCAATGCGCTGGTCGACGAGCTGACGCCCGCCGCGCGCATCGCCGGCGCGTCCAACGCGATCCTGCTGCGCCCCGACGGCACGCTGCTGGGCGACCAGTTCGACGGCGCTGGCTTCGTGCGCGGCGTGCAGCGCAAGGGCCTGGCGCTGGCCGGCAAGCGCGTGCTGGTGTCGGGCAACGGCGGCGTCGGCTCCGCGATCGCCGCCTCGCTCGCCGCTGCAGGCGTCGCGCAGATGGCGTTGTTCGACGGCAGCACCGCCGCGTCCGAGGCGCTCGCCGGGCGCCTGCGCGAGCACTATCCGAAGCTCGAGATCGGCATCGGCTCCAACGATCCGGCCGGCTTCGACCTGGTCGTCAACGCGACGCCGCTGGGCATGAAGGAGGGCGACCCGCTGCCGTTCGACATGGCCCGCGTCGCGCCCGCGACGTTCGTCGGCGAGGTCGTGATGAAGCAGGAGATGACGCCGCTGCTGCTGGCGGCGCGCGCCAAGGGCTGCCCGTTCCAGCTGGGCACCGACATGCTCTTCGAGATGATCCCCGCCTACCTCGAGTTCTTCGGCTTCGGCAGTGCCTCGCCCGAGGAACTGCGCGAGGTCGCGCAACTGCGCTACTAGCGCCGCTGCATCCCTTTTCGCGACACCTGCGCGGGCCGCCCCACGGCCCGGGCGAGCTGCCGCATCGCCTTGCGATTTCCTGTCCACCACAACCACGCCGAGGAGACATCCCATGACCGCCCGCACCGTCCTGTTCCGCCTGAACCCCGTCGCGGCTACGCTCGTCGCGGCGG
>DATCRO010000178.1:0-2206 GCA_036569025.1 Burkholderiaceae bacterium | reverse complement strand
TGGCTGGGCAGGGAGCCCGTGGCCGAGGCCGCGCAGGTCGAGGCCGCCGCCGTGCGCATCGAGCCGCTCGACGAATCGGGCTTCGAGGAATTCTTCCGCTACCTGGGCGACCACCTCACCGGCAACGGACGCGACGGCAAGTACTTCATGCCGTTCCCGCACGAGGCGGCCCCCGGGTTCCCGGCGGACAAGCAGGAGTCGTTCACCGGTGGGCTGGGCGTGGCCGTGGGCCGGCCGGGCTGGCGTCGCGCGTGGGTCGCGCGTGACGCGCGCGGGCGCCCGATCGGCCACGTCGACCTGCGCGCGCACCCCGAGCCGGGCACGCTCCATCGCTGCCTGCTGGGCATGGGTGTCGATCGCGACCATCGCCGCCTGGGCCTCGCGCGCAAGCTGCTGGCGCACGCGACGCAGTGGGCCGTCGACCAGGACCTGCGCTGGATGGACCTGCGCGTGCTGTCGGCCAACGAAGCCGCGGTCGCGCTGTACCGTGTCGAAGGCTTCCAGATGCAGGGCGGCACGCCCGACATGTTCCGGGTCGACGGGCAGTCGCTCGGCTACATGTTCATGGCCAAGAGGCTGGGGCAGCCGGCGGCCTGAAGGCCATCGGGGCGCCGCGGCGCCCCGACCCGACTCGCAGCCGCGCTCCTCAACCCTTCCAGGTGAACGGGAACTTGACCTGCTTCCAGAAGCCGTCGGGCACGTAGTCGCCCACGACGCCGTACTGGTCCGGCCATTTGCGGTCGGACTTCACCGCGGTGCCGAACAGGTAGTCGATGAAGGCGAAGTGCGCGGCGTAGTTCCTGTCGATCGCCTCGTCGTCCTGCGAGTGGTGCCAGTGATGGAAGTTGGGCGTGACGATCAGGTAGCGCAGCGGCCCGAGGCGCACGCTGACGTTGGCGTGGTTGAACACGGCCTGGAAGCCGACGATCACGATGTAGGTGTCTATCACGCCCTTGTCGAAGCCCAGCACGAAGATCGGCGCCAGCACCAGCGTGCGGGTGATCAGCAGCTCGACCACGTGCTGGCGCGAGCCGGCCAGCCAGTCCATGCTCTTGACGCTGTGGTGCACGGCGTGCAGCCGCCACAGGACGGGCACCTCGTGGTACGCGCGGTGGGTGGCGTACTGCACGAGGTCGGCGACGAGGATGATCAGGAACAGCGCGACGGGGTAGGGCAGGTCGCGCACCCAGGCCTGGATGCCGTCCTTGGCAGCCCAGCCGAACAGCTTGTGCACCAGCAGGTTGGTCGCCAGCAGGATGAACCCGACGATCATGTGGTTGACGATGAAGTGCTGCATGTCCACCTGCCACTCGGCGCGGAAGACGGGCTGCTCGCGGCGCAGCGCGAACAGCTTCTCGATGAACACGAAGATCAGCGACGAGCCCAGCAGGTCGAGGATGAACCAGTCCAGCCCGATGTAGGGCGTGTGGTCGGGAAAGTTGTTGACCGGCACCTTGGCGCCGCCCAGCAGCGCCGACGCCGCCACGAGGAAGAACGCCGACGCGGCGAGCCAGCGGGTGCGCGCGAACAGGATGTTGTACAGCGAGATGCCGCCGGCCACCACCATCGCCCAGTACATGATCAGGCGGATCGTGGCGACGTCGTAGGACTTGCGCAGTTCCGGCGTGGACAGGTACTGCGGGAAGTGGAACGCCAGCACGCCCAGGAAGCAGAGGATGGCCAGGACCAGGGCGACGACGCCGGAGCCCATGCCGCGCCCGGCGGGCAGCGGTCCGTGCGAGTGGGCGAGCTTGTTGAGCTTGTGGATCGTCTCGGTCGTCTTCATCCGGGGGCTTGGCGGTTCCAGGGCGCGCGGCGGCGCGAGCCTGGATTGAAGCCGATTTCGGGCGGCCTGTCGCCCCTCTCCCGGGGGATGTCCCGGGTTTGTCAGGAAGCCGGAGCGGCGTCTTCGGCGCCCCGCGTGCGCGAGTCCGTGATGTCGAAGGTGTCGACGAAGCCGAACCACATCGACAGGAAGTAGGCGATGCTCAGCACCATCTGGCCCGTCAGGGCCGCCAGCGAGACCGTCTCGATGCCGAAGATCGCCGCCAGCAGCTGCACGAGCGCGTCGAACGCGATACCCACCACGAACCAGCCGGCCAGCTAGGCGAGGAAGGCGGCCTTGGTGCGCCAGATCGCCACGATGCTGGAGAACATGGCCTGGGCGGCGCCCTGTCCGCCCCAGTACACCAGCGCCGGCGCGTAC
>DATCRO010000177.1:0-7084 GCA_036569025.1 Burkholderiaceae bacterium | reverse complement strand
GGCCGACGGCGTCAAGCTGCTGCTGCGCATGCGCGGCCGCGCCGTCGACCCGAAGCGGCGCCAGGAGACCGGCACCATCTGGGTGGTCGAGGACATCACCGACCGCCGCCGCGCCGAGCTCGAGCTGGCCGACGCGCAGCGCGACGCCGAGGCGGCCAGCCGCGCCAAGAGCAGCTTCCTGGCCACGATGAGCCATGAGATCCGCACGCCGCTCAGCGGGGTGCTGGGGCTGGCGCGGCTGCTGCAGGATCCGGCGCTGTCGGCCGAGCGCCGCAAGTCCTACCTCACGCACCTGGTCGATGCCGCCGAACTGTTGAACGGCATCGTGTCGGACGTGCTGGACCTGTCCAAGATCGAGGCCGGGCACCTGCAGGTCGAGCACATCCCGTTCGACCTGCACGCCGTCGTCTGGAGCGCGTTCCGCACCTTCTCGCCGATCGGCCAGGAGCGCGGGCTGGAGATGAGCTGCCACGTGGCGCTCGACACGCCGCGCGAGGTGCTGGGCGACCCGGTGCGGGTGCGGCAGATCCTGTCGAACTACCTGTCCAACGCGCTGAAGTTCACGCAGCACGGCCGCATCCACGTGCACCTGTACCGGCGCTCGCACGAGGTGGCGCGCATCGAGGTCAGCGACACCGGCATCGGCGTCAGCCCCGAGCTGCGCACCACGCTGTTCCAGCCGTTCACGCAGGCCGACAGCTCCACCACGCGGCGCTTCGGCGGCAGCGGCCTGGGCCTGTCGATCTGCCGCGAGCTGGCCACGCTGATGGGCGGCGACGTCGGCCTGGACAGCGATGGCCACAGCGGCACCTGCGCGTGGGTCGACCTGCCGCTGGTGACGGCCAGCGAGGAGGACTTCGTCACCGTCGCGAGCCCGCTGGACGACGCCGCGCCCAAGCAGCCGCTGCAGGGCATGTGCGTGCTGCTGGCCGAGGACAACGCGGTCAACCGGCTGATCGTCGGCACGATGCTGGTGCGCCTTGGCGCCGACGTGATCGAGGCCACCAACGGCAGCGAGGCGATCGAGCAGGCCACCCGCGCGCCCGACGACGTGCACGCGATCCTGATGGACCTGCACATGCCCGAGGTCGACGGCCTGGAGGCCACGCGCCGCCTGCGCGCGCAGCCCGCCACCGCGCACCTTCCCATCATCGCGCTGACCGCCGCCGTGCTGGACGCCGAGCGCGCGCAGGCGCATGCGGCGGGCATGAACGGGTTCGTCTCCAAGCCCACCGGCGAGGGCGAGCTGCTGCGGGCGCTGTGGGCCTACGTGCCGGGCGTGGAGGGGCCGGCGAGCGCCTTCATGCGCTTCGACGTCGATTGAGCGGCCGGCCGGCCACGCGGTCGCGCGGCGTCAGCGCTTGAGCACCTTGGCCACCGCCGGCGCGCGCAGGCGGCCCGCCACGGGCATGTCGGCGCCCAGCAGCGGCCGCAGGTAGTCGAAGAAGGCGGGCGTGACGTCGTTGCCCGCGGGCGCGATCAGCGCGTCCTCCATCGTGCGCGTCTTGGCGGCCACGGCCTCCAGCGGCTGCAGCACGTAGTCGACGGCGTAGTCGCCGGTGCGGCGGATGGCCACGGAGCCGTCGCGGTCGCCCCACATCGCCAGCTGCACGGCCTTCTCGGCGACCTCGCGCGCCTCGCGCTGGTCGACGTCGGACACGCAGCCGAGGAACGAGCGCTGCAGGTAGCCGAAGGTGTCGCCGCGCACGCGCTTGATCCTGAGCTTGTCCTTGATCTGGTCGCACAGCAGGTCGGCCAGCGCGCCGGTGCCCGACAGCTGCACGTTGCCGTGCGCGTCGCGCTCGACGTTCCTGGCGAGCTTCTCGGCGATGGTCGCGCCGGTCTCGTCGTGGATGCCTTCCGAGACGGCGATCACGCAGCGGCCGTGCTTCTCGTACGTGGCCTTGACGTCGGCCAGGAAGCTGTCGACCTTGAACGTGCGCTCCGGCAGGTAGACCAGGTGCGGGCCGTCGCCGGGGAAGCGCCGGGCGAGCGCCGCCGCGGCCGTCAGGAAGCCGGCGTGCCGACCCATGATGACGCCGACGTAGACGCCCGGCAGCGCGGCGTTGTCGAGGTTCGCGCCCGCGAAGGCCTGGGCCACGAAGCGCGCGGCCGACGGGAAGCCGGGCGTGTGGTCGTTGCCCATCAGGTCGTTGTCGATCGTCTTGGGAATGTGCACGCAGCGCAGCGGGTGGCCCGCCTTGCGCGCCTCCTCGGCGACGATGCGCACGGTGTCGGACGAGTCGTTGCCGCCGATGTAGAAGAAGTGGCCGATGCCGTGCGCCTGCAGGGTCGCGAGGATGCGCTGGCAGTAGGCGAGGTCGGGCTTGTCGCGCGTGGAACCGAGGGCCGAGGCCGGCGTGGCGGCCACCTGCTCGAGGTTGGCCAGCGTCTCCTGGGTCAGGTCGACCAGGTCCTCGTCGACGATGCCACGCACGCCGTGCCGCGCGCCGTACACGCGCTCGACCTGCGGGAAGCGCCGCGCCTCGAGCACGACGCCCACCAGCGACTGGTTGATCACCGCGGTGGGGCCGCCGCCTTGCGCGACGAGGATCTTGATCGAACTCATGGGCAGGCACTCCAGACGTTGGACGGGGCTCGATCTTACGACCGACCGGCTTCGCGCGAGGCACTGTTGCCGCCCGGCGCCAACCAGGTGTCATCCTGCGCGCTGTCGCAGGATCGATCCCGGCCGGCAAAGCGTCCCTTCGCCGCACGGCGCATCCATGCCTCGCGCAGGATGACGGGGATGGCGACCGGAGACCGCGCCTCGTGCCGGCGCGCCAGGTCGTCATCGACAGACCCGGGCGCACCTCACCGGCCCGGCGGCGTCAGTCCGCCGACCGCCGCTGCCGGTGGATGTCGTGCGTCACGAACGGATCATCGCCCTGCGGCCGCTCCAGCCAGTGCGGATGCTCCAGCGTGCGGCGGATGTCGGCCAGGCCGCTGTCCCAGTGGCTGCGCATCGTGACGGCGCCGAACTCGTAGTCCTTGGAAAGGCCGTCCCACTCCTTGTCCTGGTAGATCAGCTGGATGACGCTGACGCTGCGCGCCGTGGCCTGCTGCGCGGCGGCGCGAGCGGCGGGGTGGCGGGCGCGTTCCTCGGGCGGGATCAGTTCCAGCAGCTCGCGCAGCATGCGGCGCTGGCGCTGCTCGCTCGCCTGCATGTTGGTGATGGCTCGGGTCCGGCTGGAGTACTGGATGTCCTTGACGCGTTCCTGCGCGTCGATCACGTTGGTGGGCAGCTTGCCGCGCGCGCTCCACAGGTCGACCTGGAAGGCCAGGGTGTCGCGCCGCGGGTGGTCGTCCAGCACCTGCGACAGCGGCGTGTTGGAGACGAGGCCGCCGTCCCAGAAGTGGCGCACGCGCCGCGGCGCGCCGCTCGCGCGCGAGGGCTCCAGCGGACCGGGCTCCTCGATGGCGACCGCCGGAAAGCCCGGCGGCAGCGCGCCCGAGGCCATGATGTGCTCGGCGCGGATGCGCTTGCGCCAGCGGCCGTGCTGGTTGTCGAACGCCTCGAAGTTGCCGGTCTCCACGTCCACGGCCGAGACCGTCAGCCGCATCTGGCCGGCGTTGATGCGGTCGAAGTCGACCAGGCGTTCCAGCGTCGCCTTGAGCGGCGCGGTGTCGTAGAAGCTGGCCGCGTCGGGCGGCTGCGGGCCGACGAACGCGGTCGCCGGCCGCGGCGTGAAGAAGCCGCGCTGGCCCTCGGTGAGCGCGCGCCAGGCGCTCAGGTTGTTCCAGAACTGCCGCCGCCAGCCGTCGGCGGGCTCGACGAAGGCGTCGAGGAACGACAGCGCGTCCGGCCAGACGGCCGGTTGCGACACCGTCGTCCAGAACTCGCGCAGCCGGTCGATGCGGTTCGCCGGCGCGTTGCCTGCGATCAGCGCGGCGTTGATCGCGCCGATCGAGATGCCGGCGACCCAGTCGGGCTCGATGCCCGCGTCCGCCAGCCCCTCCATCACCCCGGCCTGGTAGGCGCCCAGCGCGCCGCCGCCCTGCAGCACGAGGGCGATGGTATCGAAGGGCGGACGTTCGAGCGGCATGGCGTGCGGCAAGTGATGGACGGGAGCCCGGAGCTTATCGGCATCGCGGGGTCAGGTCTTGAAAGTTGCGGGGTCAGGTCTTGAATGTTGCGCAGTCGAGTCGGGATTCGAACGTCGCCGCGCAGTCACTGCCACGGCGAAGTGCTGGCAGGCGTGGAGTTGCACGATTCAAGACCTGACCCCGCAACTTTCAAGACCTGACCCCGACCTCGCTGGTCTAATGGCGGGATGCGCCAACCACCCCCCGCCGGCCTGGCGGCCGATTTCGCGGCCTGGGGCATCTCGGACGTCGAGTGCCTGTTTCCCGACGTATCCGGCTATCCCCGCGGCAAGCTGATGCCGGCCTCGGCCTTCGCGGCCGGCGCCGAGCTGCGGATCGCGCAGGCGATCCCGATGCAATGCGTGACGGGCGACTACTCGTACGACCCGATCTTTCCCGACCAGGATCCCGACGTCGCGCTCGTGCCCGACTACGCCACCGTGCGTCCCGTGCCGTGGGCCGGCGTGCCGCGCGCGCTCGCGATCCACGACTGCTTCGAGTTGAACGGCGAGCCCTGCCGGTTCGCGCCGCGCAGCATCCTGAGGGACGTGATGGCGCGCTACGAGAAGCGCGGCCTGCGCGCCGTCGTCGCGCCCGAGATCGAGTTCTATCTGACCGCGCCCAACGACGACCCGGCCCAGCCGCTGCGCGCGCCGGCGATGCGCGGCGGCCGCGCCGAGGTCGGCCAGTCGGCCTTCAGCCTGAACACGCTCAACGAGCACGCCGTGTTCTGGACGGAATTCCGCGCCGCGCTGGACACGCTGGGGGTCCAGGCCGACACGTGGATCCACGAGGTCGGCCTGACGCAGTTCGAGATCAACCTGCTGCACGACGACCCGCTCGCGGTGGCCGACCAGGCCTTCCTGTTCAAGTATGCGGCCAAGGAAGTCGCACTCAAGCACGGCCTGAACGCGGTGTTCATGGCCAAGCCGATCGCCGGCCAGCCGGGCAGCTCGATGCACCTGCACCAGAGCGTCGTGGACGCCGACGGCCGCAACGTCTTCAGCAACGCCGACGGCGGCGAGAGCCTGTTGTTCCGCCAGTTCATCGCCGGCCTGCAGGCCAACCTGCCCAGCCTGATGCTGCTGTTCGCGCCCTTCGTCAACTCGTACCGGCGCTTCGTCAGGCAGAGCCAGGCGCCGGTGAACTTCCACTGGGGCTACGACAACCGCACCGCCGGCCTGCGCATCCCGCGCAGCGGCCCGGCCGCGCGCCGCGTGGAGAACCGCGTGGCCGGGGCGGACGCGAACCCGTACCTCGTGATCGCCGCGACGCTGGCCGCCGGCCTCGACGGCATCGAGCGCGCGCTGCCGCCCAGCGATCCGATGGACGACAGCGCCTATGAGCAGGCACACATGCTGCCGCGCTCGCTGATCACCGCCATCGAGTCGTTCGCGGGCGACGGCGTGGCCACCCGCCTGTTCGGCGAACGCTTCGTGCGCGGCTATGCATCCACCAAGGAAGCGGAGTACGAGAGCTGGCTCGCCGAGATCGGCGCCTGGGAGCGGCGTTTCCTGGTGCCGCAGGCATGAGCGGCGCACGGCCGCCCGAAACCGCCGCCGTCATCGGCGCCGGCCCCGCGGGCCTGATGGCTGCAGACGCCCTGCAGGCCGCCGGCGTGCAGGTGCACGTTTTCGACGCGATGCCGTCGGCCGGCCGCAAGTTCCTGCTGGCGGGCATCGGCGGCCTGAACCTGACGCACTCCGAGGCGATGCCCGGCTTTCTCGCGCGCTACGCGGAACGCGCGCCGGCGTTGCAGCCCTTGCTCGACGACTTCGGGCCCGACGCCACGCGTGCCTGGGCGGGCGAACTGGGCATCGAGACCTTCGTCGGCACCTCGGGCCGCGTGTTCCCGAAGGACATGAAGGCCGCGCCGCTGCTGCGCGCGTGGCTGCACCGCCTGCGCGCCGGCAGCGATGCGCGGCCGCCCGTGCAGTTCCACATGCGCCACCGCTGGCTCGGCTGGAGCGACGACGGCGCCGCGCTGCGCATCGCGAGCCTCGACGGCGAGTCGACCTTCGCGGCCGATGCCACCGTGCTCGCGCTCGGCGGCGCGAGCTGGCCCAAGCTCGGTTCCGACGGCGCGTGGGTGCCGCTGCTGGCCGGACGCGGCATCGACGTCGCGCCGCTGCGCCCGAGCAACTGCGGCTTCGACGTCGCGCCCACCGGCCCCGATCGCACGGGCTGGAGCGCGCACCTGCGCGAGCGCTTCGCGGGCGAGCCGGTCAAGCCGGTGGCGATCACCGCGGCTGACGCGAGCGGCGTCGCGCACCGGCAGCAGGGCGAGTTCGTCGTCACCCGGACGGGCGTCGAGGGCAGCCTCGTCTACGCGTTCTCCGCCGGCCTGCGCGAGCAGATCGCCGCGCGCGGCGAGGCCACGCTCACGCTCGACCTGCTGCCGCAGCACACGCCCGAGCAGGTACTGGCCGAGACGCGCCGGCCGCGCGGCGCGCGCAGCCTGTCGACCCATCTGAAGAGCCGGCTGCACCTGCAGGGCGTCAAGACGAGCCTGCTGCATGAACTGCTGACGGCCGCGCAGATGAACGATCCCGACGCGCTCGCCGGCTTCATCAAGGCACTGCCGCTGCGGCTGGCCGCGGCGCGCCCGATCGCCGAGGCCATTTCGAGCGCCGGCGGCGTGCGCTTCGAGGCGCTGGACGATGCGCTGATGGCGCGCGCGTCCCCAGGCCTGTTCGTGGCCGGCGAGATGCTCGACTGGGAGGCGCCCACCGGCGGCTACCTGCTCACCGCGTGCCTGGCCACCGGACAGGCGGCCGGCCGCGGCGCCGCGGCGTGGCTGCGCGGCCGCTGAAGCCGCCGGCTACCATTGGCGCTTCCGACAGATCCATTCCCCGCATGCCCGCGCGTTCCCCGTCCCGCCGTCCCCGTCCCGAACCCGTGTTCGACGTCGACACCCCGGCCAGCGCCGAGATCAAGGCGCCCGGCCCGCTGCTGATGGCGCGCGCGTCCCCAGGCCTGTTCGTGGCCGGCGAGATGC
>DATCRO010000176.1:0-3720 GCA_036569025.1 Burkholderiaceae bacterium | reverse complement strand
CTTCAGGACGATCTACACCGCCCCGACGGACGACACGCTCGCCGCCGCGCCGCTGTTCTTCGTCGGCGACCCGAAGCAGGCGATCTACAGCTTCCGCAACGCCGACCTGCACACCTACCTGGAGGCCGGCACGCACGCGGTGGCGCGCTACTCGCTCGGCGAGAACCAGCGCTCCACCGAACCGCTGATCCGCGCGCTCAACGCCCTGTTCACGGCCAATGCGCGCGCCTTCATGATGGACGGGCTCGACTACCAGACGGTCGCGTTCGGCAAGAAGCCGCGCGAGGCGTTCATCGACACCAGCGCCCCGCGCGCGCCGCTCCAGGTGTGGACGCTGCCGCCGGAGGGCGACGGCGAGCCGATGTTCCTGCGCGAGGCGACCGAGGCCGTCGTCGCCGCCACGGCCGACGAGATCGCGCGCCTGCTGGCGGGGGCCCAGCGCGGCGAGGTCACGCTCGGCGAAGGCGCGAAGGCGCGCCCGCTCGCGGCCGGCGACATCGCGGTGCTCGTTCGCAGCAACCGCCAGGGCTCTCAGATCCGGCAGGCGCTGACCGCGCGCGGCGTGGGCAGCGTCGAGCTGTCGCAGGCCAGCGTGTTCCGCAGCAGCGACGCCGAGGAACTCGATCGCGTCCTCACCGCCATCCTCGAGCCGGCGCGCGAACGCACGCTCAAGGCGGCGCTGTCCACCGGCCTGATGGGCGATGACGCCGCGGCCATCCTGGCGCTGGCCGCAGACGAGTCGGCGCTGCTGGCCGCCGTGCAGCGCTTCGCCGGCTGGCGTGAGGTCTGGCTGCAGCGCGGCGTCGGCTTCATGCTGCGCCAGTGGCTGGCCGCGGAACAGGTGGCCGGGCGCCTGCTGGCGCGCCCCGACGGCGAACGGCGCCTGACCAACCTGCTGCACCTGGTCGAATGCCTGCACGAGGCGGGCGAGCGTCACGCCGCCCCCGACACCCTGCTGCGCTGGTTCCAGCAGCAGCGCGTCGCGCCCGCGGCGGACGACGCGACGCAGCTGCGGCTGGAGTCCGACCAGAACCTGGTGCAGATCGTCACGATCCACAAGTCCAAGGGCCTGGAGTACCCGGTGGTGTTCTGCCCGTTCCTCTGGAGCGCCGCGCGCGGCGGCCGGCCCGACGGGCTCACGGGCCACGCGTACCACGACGAGCACGGCGGCACCGTCATCGACTACGGCCACGACTTCCGCGACGAGGCGCACCAGAAGGCCGTCAAGCTGCGCCAGAAGCTCGAGGAGTCCGCCGAGACGCTGCGCCTGGTCTACGTCGCGTTGACGCGCGCGGTGCACCGCTGCGTGCTGGTGGCCGGGTGCTACCGCAGCAAGGTCGGTCGCAACGTCAGCAGCACTGCCAGCACGCGCAGCCTGCTGAACTGGCTGGTGGCCGGCGGGGAGCTGTCGCCCGAGGACTGGTTCGAGCACAAGAACGGCGCGCCCGCCATCGAATCGGCGTGGCAGGCGCTGGCCCGGAGCGCCGGCGGCGCGATCGCGGTCGAGCCGCTGCCCCGCGGCGCGCTCGTGGCGCTGCAGCCGTCGCGTCCGTCGCCCGACACGCTCGCCGCCCTGCCTGCCCCGTCCTCGCTGCCGATGGGCTGGCGCATCGGCAGCTTCAGTGCCATCGCGCACGGCGCCGCGCACGACCGCTCCGGCGTCGACCACGACCTGCGCGCGGCCGACGTCGCCGCGCCGCGGGACGACGACACGAGCTTCCACGCGGACGACGACGACCCGCTCGCCTTCCCGCGCGGCCCGGCCGCCGGCGAGGCCATCCACCTCGCGTTCGAGAACATCGACTTCACCGATGCCGCCGGCTGGCCGCAGGCGATCGACCAGGCGCTGCACCTGCTGCGCGCCATGGGCGAGCCCGAGGCCCCGGGCGACGCCGCTCTGCGCGCCCGCATGCTGGCGCGCCTCATCGAAGGCACGCTCACGACCGCGCTCCCGCTGGGCACGGCGCAGCCGTTGCGGCTGGCCGAGCTGCCGCGATCGCGGCGCCTCGTCGAGCTCGAGTTCCACCTGCCGTCGCACCGCTTCGACGCGCCGGCGCTCAACGCGCTGCTCGAGGCGCACGGCTACGCGATGCCGCGGCTGTCGTTCGCGACGCTGCGCGGGTTCCTCAAGGGCTTCATCGACCTCGTGTTCGAGCATGAAGGGCGTTTCTTCATCCTCGACTGGAAGTCCAACCACCTGGGCGACTCGCCGGCGCGCTACGGCCAGGAGGCCATGGCGGCGGCAATGCGCGACCAGGGCTACCACCTGCAGTACCTGCTGTACCTCGTCGCTCTGCACCGCTACCTGCGGCTGCGGCTGCCCGACTACGACCCGGGCCGCCACCTCGGCGGCGCCGTCTACCTGTTCGTGCGCGGCGTGCGGCCTGGCTGGCACGACGCCACGGGCAAGCCCACGGGCGTGTTCTTCCACCGGCCGTCCACGGCCACCCTCCAGGCGCTGTCGGCGCTGTTCGACGAGACGGAGGCCACCGCATGAGCGGCGCCAAGGACAACACCGCGGATCGCACGCGCACGGCGTCCCGGCAACGCAGCGGCGTTCCGGCCGAGCGCGAGGAGCACTGGCTCGCCGAGGGCTTCGCACGGCATGCCGCGCGCTGGGCCACGTCCGCGGGCGCGAATGCGGCGGGCGTCGCGGCGATCGCACGTGCGGCCGCGGCGCTGAGCCGGGCGGTCAGCGAGGGACACGTGTGCCTGGTGCTGGCGTCGCTCGCGGCAGGCAGCGGCGACGACGGTGACGCACCGTCGCGCCTGGACGTCGCGGGTTGGCGCGCCCAGCTGCTGGCCTCGGGCATCGTGGGCACGCCGGATGCGCCGGGCGTGCTCCCGCTGATCCTCGACGACGAGGACCGCCTGTACCTGCACCGCTACTTCGACTTCGAGCGCCGCCTCGCGCGCCGGCTCGTGCAGGCGCGTCATGCGGGCGCTCGCGAGGCGACCGATGCGCCCGAGCTGCGCGCACAGCTGGCCGAGCTGTTCGCCGCCAACGCCGCGCGCCTGGGCGGCGCGGCCGACTGGCAGCAGCTCGCCGCCGCGCTGGCGCTGCGCGGGCGCTTGACGGTGATCAGCGGCGGCCCCGGCACCGGCAAGACGACCACCGTCGTCAACCTGCTCGCCTGCCTGCTCGCGCTGGATCCCGACTGCCGCATCGCACTGGCCGCGCCGACCGGCAAGGCCGCGGCGCGCATGACGGACGCGATCCGCCAGCGCGCGCAACACCTGCCCGCGACGCTGCGCGACCGGATGCCCGCGGAGTCCTCCACCGTGCACCGCCTGCTGGGCGTGACGCCGGACGGCTTCATGCACGATTCGGGCAACCCGCTGGCCATCGACGCGCTCGTCGTCGACGAAGCCTCGATGCTCGATCTCGCGCTGGCCACCCGCCTGCTGGACGCCGTGCCGCCCGCCGCGCGCATCATCCTGCTCGGCGACAAGGATCAGCTGGCCGCGGTGGAATCCGGTGCGGTGTTCGCCGAGCTCAGCGTCGACCCGACGCTCACCGCGGACTGCGTGCGCGACCTGGCCGCGCTGACCGGCACGCCCGCCGCCGCCATCGCGCCGCCGCCGCCCGCGCGGCCCAGCGCGCTGCAGGACTGCGCGGTCTGGTTCACGCAGACCTACCGCTTCTCGGTCGACTCGGGCGTCGGCCGGCTGGCGCACGACGTCAACGCCGGCCGCGCGCGCGCCGCGGCCGACTGGCTG
>DATCRO010000175.1:0-2011 GCA_036569025.1 Burkholderiaceae bacterium | reverse complement strand
TGCGCGTCGAGCGCCACCAGCGCAGCCTGGCTCGACACGTTGACGATGCTGCCGCGCACGCCGGCCGCGATCATGGCCTTGCCGCAGCGCGAGGCCACCAATGCCGCCGCGCGCGCGTTGACGGCCATCACCGCATCGAAGCTCTCGGCCTGCATCTCGGCGGCCGGTTCGAGCAGCGCGATGCCGGCGCAATTCACCACCAGGTCGAAGGCGGGAAGCGGCGCGAGCGCGCGTTCCAGCGCTCGCGCGTCGGCCACGTCGAGCACCAGCGGCGTGCAGCCGGCTTCGGTGTGCAGCGCTGCCAGCGCCGCGGCGTTGCGGCCGATGGCCGTCACTTGCGCGCCGGCCTGCGCGAGCCGCACCGCCACCGCGCGGCCGATGCCGCTGCTCGCGCCGGTCCCGAGGGCGCGACGCCCGGAGAAATCGAAGGAAGTGGTCATTTCAGCCGCTGCATCGCATCGCGCAGCGCGGGGTAGAGCGATTTGTAGATTTCGAAGCGCTCGCGGTACGCGGCCTGCGCGCGGGGCTCGGGCCGCGCCCGCTCCACCAGCGTGACCCAGCCGCGTTCGGCGGTGGCCGCATCGACCAGCCCGGCGCCGAGCGCCGCGAGCATGGCCGCGCCCAGTGCCGCTTCCACTTCCTGCTCGATGGTGAACACCGGGTAGCCGGTGACGTCGGCCACGATCTGCATCCAGAGATCGGAGTGCGCGGCGCCGCCGACCACGATCAGGCGCTCGTCCAGCGGCTGGCCGCTGCGCCGCCCGGCCTCGATGTTGTGCTGCAGCGCGAAGCTCACGCCTTCGAGCACCGCGCGGTAGAGATGCGCGCGGCTGTGCGCGAGCGAAAGCCCGATGAACGCGCCCTTGGCCTGTGCGTTCCAGATCGGGCTGCGCTCGCCCATGAGGTAGGGCAGGAACACCAGGCCCTCGGCGCCGGACTGGTCGCTGCGGCGACCGCCGAACGCGGCTGGGTCACGCTGGTGGAACGCGCGCGGCCCGAGCCCCGGGCGCAGGCCGTGTACCGCGAGCGCTTCGAGATCTACAAATCGCTCTACCCCGCGCTGCGCGATGCGATGCAGCGGCTGACATGACGACCTCCTTCGACTTCTCCGGACGCCGCGCCCTCGTGACCGGCGCGAGCAGCGGCATCGGCCGCGCGGTGGCAGTGCGGCTCGCGCAGGCCGGCGCGCAAGTGACGGCCATCGGCCGCAACGCCGCGGCGCTGGCAGCGCTGCACGCCGAAGCCGGCTGCACGCCGCTGGTGCTCGACGTGGCCGACGCGCCAGCGCTGGAACGCGCGCTCGCGCCGCTTCCCGCCTTCGACCTCGTGGTGAACTGCGCCGGCATCGCGCTGCTCGAACCGGCCGCCGAGATGCAGGCCGACAGCTTCGACGCGGTGATGGCCGTCAACGCGCGCGCGGCGGCACTGGTGGCCTCGCGCTGCGGCAGGGCCATGATCGCGGCCGGCGTGCGCGGCAGCATCGTCAACGTGTCGAGCCAGGCCGCGCTGGTGGCGCTCGACGCGCACCTTTGCTACTGCGCCTCTAAGGCCGCGATGGACGCCGTCACGCGATCGCTGTGCCTGGAGTTCGGGCCGCACGGCATCCGCGTGAACAGCGTGAACCCGACCGTCACGCTCACGCCGATGGCCGAGCAGGCCTGGTCCGATCCGGCGAAGAGCGCGGCCGCATTGAAGAACATTCCGCTGGGCCGCTTCGCGCAGGTGGAGGAAGTGGTGGCGCCCGTCCTCTTCCTGCTGGGCGATGGCGCTTCGATGGTGAGCGGCGCGGCGCTGCCGGTGGACGGCGGCTACACCAGCGTCTGAGCCGGCGCGGCCTCAGGCGAGGCGGGTGCCGCCCCGGGGAGACGATTCGAGCATCGCGTCGAGGTTGCGCGTGATCTTCTGCTCGATCATTTCGCTGAAGCTGCTGAACAGGAAGCCCAGCGTCGCTTCGAGCTTGAAGGTGGTGTCGGTGACCTCGACGGTGCCGTCGATGCCGGCGCGCGTGAAG
>DATCRO010000174.1:0-6163 GCA_036569025.1 Burkholderiaceae bacterium | reverse complement strand
TCCGAAGCCGTCGCGCACCGTGAACGGGAGCGGACGGCCGATGCGCAAACCTTCGGAGGGCAGGGGAACGACCTTCATGGAGGAACCAGGGACTCGCCAAAGAGACTGTCAGAACCGGCATATCGGCCTTGCGAAGGGTCTGCTTGAGTGCCGGCCCCTACAATTTGGCACATGTCCCCCGCAGAAAACGCCGCCGCCGGCGCGCAGACCCGCATCGCGCCCCCGATGAAGCTGTCCGGGCTGGAGCCCGTGACGCTGGACGCCGGCCACCTGTTCGTCAACATCGGCGAGCGCACGAACGTCACCGGCTCCAAGGCCTTCGCCCGCATGATCCTGGCCGGCGAGTTCGAGCAGGCGCTGGCCGTCGCGCGCCAGCAGGTCGAGAACGGCGCCCAGGTCATCGACGTCAACATGGACGAGGCGATGCTGGACAGCCAGGCGGCCATGGTGCGCTTCCTGAACCTGGTGGCCAGCGAGCCCGAGATCGCGCGCGTGCCGGTGATGGTGGACTCGTCCAAGTGGAGCGTGATCGAGGCCGGCCTCAAGTGCCTGCAGGGCAAGGGCATCGTCAACTCGATCTCGATGAAGGAAGGCGTCGACGAGTTCAAGCGCCAGGCGCGCCTGATCCGCCGCTATGGCGCGGCCGCCGTCGTGATGGCGTTCGACGAGCAGGGCCAGGCCGACACCTACCAGCGCAAGATCGAGATCTGCGAGCGCGCGTACCGCGTGCTGGTCGACGAGGTGGGCTTCCCGCCCGAGGACATCATCTTCGACCCGAACATCTTCGCGATCGCCACGGGCATCGAGGAGCACGACAACTACGCCGTCGACTTCATCGAGGCCACGCGCTGGATCAAGCAGAACCTGCCGGGCGCCAAGGTGTCGGGCGGCGTGTCGAACGTGAGCTTCTCGTTCCGCGGCAACGAGCCCGTGCGCGAGGCGATCCACACCGTGTTCCTGTACCACGCCATCCAGGCGGGCATGGACATGGGCATCGTCAACGCCGGCATGATCGGCGTGTACGACAACCTCGATCCGACGCTGCGCACGCTGGTGGAGGACGTCGTCCTCAATCGCAAGCCCACGCTCGCGCCGGGCGAGGACGCGGCCTCCGCCAAGACGCCCACCGAGCGCCTGCTCGATGCCGCCGAGGCGGTCAAGGGCGCGGTGCGCGACGACTCCGCGCGCCTGGCCTGGCGCGCCGGCACGGTCGACGAGCGCCTGTCGCACGCGCTGGTGCAGGGCATCACCGACTTCATCGTCCAGGACACCGAGGAGGCCTGGCAGGCGATCTCCGCCAAGGGCGGCCGCCCGCTGCACGTGATCGAGGGCCCGCTGATGGCCGGCATGAACGTCGTCGGCGACCTGTTCGGCGCGGGCAAGATGTTCCTGCCCCAGGTGGTCAAGTCGGCGCGCGTGATGAAGTCCGCCGTCGCGCACCTCGTCCCCTACATCGAGGAAGAGAAGAAGCGCATGGAGGCCGCCGGCGACGACGTGCGCTCCAAGGGCAAGATCGTCATCGCCACGGTCAAGGGCGACGTGCACGACATCGGCAAGAACATCGTCACCGTCGTCCTCCAGTGCAACAACTTCGAGGTGGTGAACATGGGCGTGATGGTGTCCTGCAAGGACATCCTCGATCGCGCCAAGGTCGAAGGCGCCGACATCATCGGGCTGTCCGGCCTGATCACGCCCAGCCTGGAGGAGATGCAGTACGTCGCCTCCGAGCTGCAGCGCGATCCGGACTTCCGCGCGCTCAAGATCCCGCTGCTGATCGGCGGCGCCACCACCAGCCGCGTGCACACGGCCGTCAAGATCGCGCCGCACTACGAGGGCCCGGTGGTCTACGTGCCCGACGCGTCGCGCGCGGTGGGCGTGTGCGCCGACCTGCTGTCCGAGGAGAAGGGCGCGCTGTTCCGCGAGGAGCTCGAGGCGGACTACGCCCGCGTGCGCGAGCTGCACGCCAACCGCAAGCAGGTGCCGCTGGTCACGCTCGCGGCGGCGCGCGCGAACCGCACGCCGCTGGACTGGGCCGCCTACACGCCGCCCGCGCCGAAGTTCATCGGCCGGCGCCTGTTCAAGCAGTACGACCTGGCCGAGATCGCCGCCTGCATCGACTGGGGCCCGTTCTTCCAGACCTGGGACCTCGCCGGCCCGTACCCGAATATCCTGACCGACGACGTCGTCGGCGAGGCGGCCACCAAGGTGTTCGCGGACGGCCAGGCGATGCTCAAGCGCGTCATCGAAGGCCGCTGGCTCATCGCCAACGGCGTGATGGGCTTCTGGCCCGCCAACACGGTCGACGACGACACCATCGAGGTCTACACCGACGAATCGCGCAGCCAGGTGCTGCTGAAGTGGGCCCCGCTGCGCATGCAGACCGAGCGTCCGGTGGTGCCCGGCGAGGACGGCGTCGACGTGCGGCGCCCGAACCGCTCGCTGGCCGACTTCATCGCCCCCAAGGGCACGAAGCCCGACTGGATCGGCCTGTTCGCGGTCACCGCCGGCCTGGGCGTGGACAAGCACGAGGCCGCGTTCGAGGCCGCGCACGACGACTACTCGTCCATCATGCTCAAGGCCATCGCCGACCGCCTCGCCGAGGCCTTCGCCGAGCGCCTGCACCAGCGCGTGCGCACCGAGCTGTGGGGCTACGCGCCCGACGAGAAACTGTCCAACGAGGACCTGATCGCCGAGAAGTACCGCGGCATCCGCCCGGCGCCGGGCTATCCGGCCTGCCCGGAGCACGGTGTCAAGCGCGACCTGTTCCGCGCGCTCCAGGCCGACGAGGCCGGCATGGCGCTGACCGAGAGCCTGGCGATGACGCCGGCGGCCAGCGTGTCCGGCTTCTACCTGGCGCACCCGGCGTCCACGTACTTCAACGTGGGCCGCATCGGCGAGGACCAGGTCAAGGCGTGGGCGGCCAGCGTCGGCGTCAGCGAGGACGAGGCGCGCCGGCGCCTGAGCCAGTCGTACGAGCCGGGATCCGCCCCCCCAGGTTGAAGTTGTCGCCTGCCGAGGCAGGCGCGAAAAATGCTCCTGCGCGCTCGCAGGTCGCGCGGACGCCTCATGGCTGCCCGCGCGCCGCCGTGCGCAGGCGCATCGCCTCGACGAGACGTCCCCCGGGAAAGCGGATCCTTACCGATGAAGTTGTATTTCTATCGCGGCAACCACGAGAACTTCGGCGACGAGCTGAATCACTGGCTGATGCCGAAAGTCTTTCCGGAGTTCTTCGACGACGACCCGTCCGTCCTGTTCCTGGGCATCGGCTCGATCATCCTGGACACCCATCCCAAGGACGTCCTGAAGGTCGTCTACGGCTCGGGCTATGCCGGCTACTCCGACGTGCCGCGCATCGACGACAAGTGGAAGTTCTACTGCGTTCGCGGCGCCAGGACGGCCGAGGCCTGCGGCCTGTCGCCCGACCTCGTCGCCGGCGACACCGCCATCCTGATCAACCGCCACCTGCAGCTCGATCGCCACGAGAAGGCCTACAAGTTCTCGTACATGCCGCACTGGCAGAGCGTCGACGTGGGTCACTGGCAGCTCGTGTGCCGCTGGAGCGGCGTGCACTTCATCGACCCGCGCCGCCCGGTCGACGAGGTGCTGGACGAACTGCAGAAGACCGAGGTGCTCGTGACGGAGGCGATGCACGGCGCCATCGTGGCCGACGCGCTGCGGGTGCCCTGGATCCCCGTGCAACCCGCCGTGACCATGCACCGCGGGAAGTGGCTGGACTGGGCATCGGCGCTCGATCTGGAGCTCGACCCGGTGGTGCTGGGCGCGTCGTCGACCTACGAGGCCAACGTGTCCACGCCGCTGACCGGCGGCCTGGGGGCGCTCGCGCGCGCGGGCATGCCCGGGCGCAAGCTCGCCAACGTGGCGCTCACCACCCGCGCCGCCAACGCGCTGCAGCGCGCGACTCGACGCGCGCCCAGCCTCAGCACCGACGCCGCCCTGGGGCGCGCCCTCGACAAGCTCGAGACCGCCGCGCACCAGCTGCGGCGCGACTTCGCCTGAGCCCGATGGAGGGGGACGTGCGCGGCGCCGCGCCGCTAGAATCTTCAGCTCCCTCCAGCGCCGTGGCCGCTCCGATGACAGACCTTTCCGCCCTCGCGCGAATGCGTGCGCGGGTCACCCAGGCCGTGAAGGGCGACGGCGGCGGCCTCGCGGCGCGCGTGATCCGCGGCGGCAGCTGGACGCTCGCCGGCAACTTCGGCGGCCAGATCCTGCGCTTCCTGAGCAACATCTGGCTGACGCACCTGCTGTTCCCCGCGGCGTTCGGCGTGATGGCCATCGCGCAGTCCATCATCGCGGGCGCCAAGATGCTGTCCGACGTCGGCCTGCAGCAGAGCGTGATCCGCAGCCATCGCGGCCACGACGAGGAATTCCTCAACACGGTGTGGACGCTGCAGGTGCTCAAGGGCCTGGGCATCCTGGTCGTCATGACCGCGATCGCGCCGCTCGCCAGCCGGCTCTACGGCCAGCCTGACCTGGCACGCGTCATCCCGGGCCTGGGCCTGGCGGTGCTGATCAGCGGGTTCGCATCGCCCAAGGTGGCGCTGCTGAATCGCAACATCGAGATCGGCCGCATCGTCTCGATGGAGCTCGGCACGCAGCTGGTGGGCATCCTGGTGATGGGGCTGTGGGCGTGGCTGTCGCCCACGCTGTGGTCGCTGGTGGCGGGCAACATCGTCACCGCGCTGGCGATGACGCTGGCCACGCACGTATTCATTCCGGGCCCGGCGAGCCGCTTCGCCTGGCAGAAGTCGACGGTGCAGGAGGTGTGGTCGTTCGGCGGCTGGGTGATGCTGTCCAGCGGCATGACCTATCTCGTCGGGGAAGGCCGCAACCTGCTCAATGGCTCGCTCGTCGGGCCGCACGTCATCGGCCTGATGGTGATCTCGACGATGCTGGTCATGGTGCTGTGGAACGCGATCCAGTCGATCAGCGGCCGCGTGCTGTTCCCGGCGTACGCCACGGTCTGGCGCGAGCGGCCGCAGAACCTGCCGGCCGTCGTCGAACGCTCGCGCCGCATCCAGCTGCTGGCCGGCTGCGCCATCGCGATCCTGTTCGCGCTGCTGGGCGACCGCATCGTCAACCTGTTCTACGACGCGCGCTACCGCGAGGCGGGCGCGTTCATCCAGATCCAGGCGGCGGGCAGCATCGTCGGCTTCCTGGGCGGCACCTACGGCGGCGTGCTGTGGGCGATCGGGAGGCCGGGCGTCAGCACCGTTCTTCTCGCGTCGCAACTGCTCGCCACGGTGGCGCTGCTGGTCGTGGGCCATGCGGTCGGCGGCGTGCTGGGGCTGGTGGTGGGCATGTCGCTCATCGGCGTCGCCATGTACCCGGTCAACGCGCTCGTGTACGCGCGCTTCGGGCTGTTCCAGCCACGCACCGACGCCCTGCCCTTCCTGATCGCCATCGCGCTGGGCGCCTACGTCTTCCTGTTCGGCGCCTGGCGCGGCATGAGCTTCTAGCGCGGCGGGTCGGCCCAGGCGACGAAGTCGGGATTCTCGAACCCGGGCTTGCCGTAGCGCAACGGCGCGCCGTCGAGCGTCTGCACCGCGCCCCCGGCCGCGCGCAGGATGGCGTCGCCGGCGGCGATGTCCCACTCCATCGTGCGGCCGAAGCGCGGATAGACGTCGGCCAGGCCCTCGGCCAGGATGCACAGCTTCAGCGACGAGCCGACCATCCGGTTCGCGGCGACCGCGCGCCCGGCGAGGAAGGCATCCACCGCGGTGTCGTTGCCATGATGGCGGCTGCCCACGACGGTCAGCCCGTCGGCGGGCACCTGGCGGACCGCCATCTCGCGGCGCAGGCCGCCGACTTCGACCCAGGCGCCCAGCCCGGCGGCGCCCACGTACAGCGTGCCCAGCGCCGGCGCGAGCACGAGGCCCAGCACCGGCACGCCATGGTCGACGAGCGCGATGTTGACGGTGAACTCGCCGTTGCGGCGGACGAACTCCTTCGTGCCGTCGACCGGATCGACCAACCAGAAGCGGTTGCTCACATCCGGAATGTCGCCGGCCGATACGCCCTCCTCGCCCACGACCGGAATGCCCGGCGCCAGCCGGTTCAGGCCATCGACGATCACCTTCTCGGCATAGCGGTCGGCCACGGTGACGGGCGATTCGTCGTCCTTGATCTCGACGTGGAAGTCGGT
>DATCRO010000173.1:0-3230 GCA_036569025.1 Burkholderiaceae bacterium | reverse complement strand
GCCTCGTACAGGCCGGCCAGGACGCGCATCAGCGAGCTCTTGCCCGAACCGCTGCCGCCCACCAGCGCGATGCGCTCGCCGCGGTTCAGCACCAGCTCGGCGACGCCCAGCGACGGCGCGTCGGGGTGCGCCTTGGCGTGGCGGAACGACACGTCGCGCACGACGATGCGCTGCCAGTCGGCCGGCAGCGCGACCGGGGCCGGGCTCTGCGGCGCATCGAAGATCGGGCGCGCGCTCTCGAAGTTCGTGCGCGTGTGCTGCAGGCCCTGAAGCTGGCCGGCCATCGCGCTGGCGACGTCGGCCGTCTTGCCCGCGTACTGGTAGACCATGAAGATCGCGCCGATCGCGAGACCGGTGGTCACGTGGTGCGTGCTCAGGAGCACCTGGCCGATGACCAGCGACCAGGTCAGCGCCGTGCTGACGAGGTCGACCATGCACCATTTCCATTCGGTCAGGCCGATGATGCGCGCCAGCGGTTCGAACGCGGCTTCCATGCGCCTGCCCAGCAGCACGCGGGTGGCCGCCTGCAGGCGCAGGCTCAGCACGCTGCCCATGTGGCCGAGGAAGTCGGACATGCCCGCCGCATAGCGGCGCTCGAGGTCCATCTCCTTGAGCGACAGGCGCATCAGCGAGCGGTCGAAACGCGCGTTCAGCGCGGCCAGCGTGACGTAGCCCGCCAGCGCGGCGAAGCCCAGCACCGGCGACAGCAGCGCGAGCGCGACCAGCGGGCCGACGAAGTTGACGATGCTGTGCAGGTAGACGAACTGGTTCTGCGCGAAGTCGTACAGCGCGCCGGTGGCCTGGCCTGCCCGCTGCTGCATCTCGCTCGAATGGTGGCTCTCGTGCCAGCTCAGCGGTGCGCCGGCCAGACGGCCGTACAGCGTGTCGGCCAGCGAGCGGCGCACGCGCATGCCCACGTTGCGCTCGAGCACGCGGCCCGGGCCGTGCAGCAGCCAGGAGCCGACGTAGGCGCCGATCACGCCGGCCACCCAGGCCAGCGCGTGCGCCAGCATGCCGGGGCCGCCGGCCTGCAGCACGTCGATCGCCTTGGCGGCACACCAGGGCACGCACAGCTTGACGACCTGCGAGGCCACCAGCAGCAGCATCGAGCCGGCCAGCGCCGTGCGGGCGCCGGCGGCGTGGCGCCAGACGTTGCGGTACAGGCCGTCGTCGACGGGGTTGGCGGATGGGGCGGGACGGAGTTCGGAGGCTTGGTTCATGCGCACGGGGCGTACAACGAGACCATGTCGACGCCCGTTGACACGATACCGCCCGAGCCGCGTCGGGAAAGCTGGATCAATGGGCCGGCGAGGGGCCTGATCGTTCCTTTGCTTCCTCGACGAACGACCGCAGCGGTGGTACCGGCGCCGGTATCGGCTCGTGGTCGCGCTGGTAGCGCGCGAGCGCGTCGTCCAGCGTTGGCAGCAGCCGGCCGCGCGCGCTGTCCAGCGCGCTGTACGCGGGCCGGCGCGCCACCTGCCCGAGCTCGAGGCCCGGCACTGCCTGCACGAGCGATCCGTCCAGGCCGGCGTGGCGTGCCGCGTCGCGCGCGAAATCGGCCCAGGTCAGGGCCTGCCCGTTCGTCAGGTGCCACAGGCCCGATTCGCCGTCGATGAGCAGGTCGAGACTGGCCTGCACCAGGTCGGGCAGGTAGGTGGGCGAGACGACCTGGTCGCACGCGGCGAACCACGCGCGGCCCTGGCGCAGCAGCGCGAGGCCGCGCGCGACGAAGTTGTCGTGGCTCCACGGTCCGAAGAACGCGGCTGAACGAACGACCAGCGCATCGGGCAGCGCTTCGAGCGCCGCCGCCTCGCCGCGCGCCTTGGCATGGCCGTACGCGTTGACCGGACCGACGGGATCGTGCTCGAGCCACGGGATGCGGCGATTGCCCGGGAAGACGTAGTCGGACGAGAACGTCAGCAGCCGCGCGCCGGCCGCGCGGCAGGCCCGCGCGAGCACCGCGGGGGCCTCGGCGTTCGACCGCCACTGCAGCTCATCGGCCTCGGCAGCATCCACGCGCGCGTCGCCGGTCGCGTTGACCACGGCCCACGGACGGTGGCGCAGCAGCGCCTCGGCCACATCCGTCTCGTCGGCGGCATCGACCTGCGCGCGCGACAGCATCTCGTAGGGCAGGCCGCGCATGTGGCAAAGGCGCGCGAACGCGCGGCCCAGCGCATTGGTGCCCAGGACCAGCAACGTCGCGCCGCGCGCCGGCAGCGCCGTCACGGCCCCGTGCGGATGCGCATGCAGGCGCAGGTCGCGCTGCCACCAACCGGGCGAGGCGAGCACGGGGTGGAGCGATCGTTCATCGGCGCCCGCCGCGAGCTGCGATGCGAGGCGGCCCAGCGCCGTCAGGCGCGGCGGTTCGCTGCGCGCGTCCCACAGGCCCGGCTCGTAGTGGCCGTCCTCGCGCGTCAGCAGGCTGGACCAGTCGACCGTGCCGAAGGCCGCCCAGCACGTGACGGCGCGCACGTCGATGCCGTCGCGGCGCGCCTGGCACGCGGCGTCCCAGGCCTGCTTGAGCCAGCGCATCTGCTCCTCGCGCGTGCAGCCCAGGTGCACCTCGGTGATCGCCAGCGGCAGGCCGTAGCGCGCATGGGCCTCGCGCAGGCGCCCGGCAAAGCCGTCGATCAACCCCCCGTGGCCGCGCGCCGTCTCGATGTCGACGTAGGCCTCGCGGCCGTTGCCTCCGTGCAGGTGCGGCGGATGCAGCTCGAGCCGCTCGTCGAGGAAGCGTTCACTGGTGATGTAGGCGTTGATGCCCAGGATGTCGGGCGGGCAGGGCGATTCGACGAGGCGATCGAGTTCGTCCTCGCCCGCGCCGCAGCCGCACAGCCACTCGCGCAGCGGATGCGCGGCGCCGACGCGGCCCGCGAGCAGGTCGAACGCGAGCCAGCGGCGCTCGTTGTCGAACGCGGCCTGGTCCGCGAGCGCCGGGGTGCAGCGCGTGTGGCCGAGGTCGTCGGTCTGCACCAGCTGCGCGTCGGGCACGACCTCGCGGATGGCGCGCATGGCCAGCACGGTGGCCTGCACCTGGTGCAGCAGAGCGCGCACGAAGCTGCGGTCGTCGGCAGCGTGCGGATACCACAGGCCGTACAGGCCGGAGAAGCGCGCCGTCGTCAGCGGCTCGTTGACGGGCGTCCAGAGGCGCTGGTCGGGATAGCGTTCGGCGACGCGGCGCGCGTAATCCGCAAGCAGCATCGGGAAGCGCGGCGCGAGCAGGTTCGTGT
>DATCRO010000172.1:0-3763 GCA_036569025.1 Burkholderiaceae bacterium | reverse complement strand
GCTGGACGTCGACCTCGACACCGGCGCCGCCTTCGTCACCGACCGCGCCAAGTTCGGCCAGGTCGTGCTCAACCTGCTGGGCAACGCGCTGAAGTTCACCGACGCCGGCCGGATCGTGCTGCGCGCCTGGCGCGCCGGCGGCGACACGGTGGTCGAGGTCGAGGACACCGGCCCCGGCATGGATGCGAGCGAGGTCGCCGACCTGTTCACCGCCTTGCTGACCGCGCTGCTGGCCGCGCGCCGCCGCCGCGACGAGGTGATGCAGGAGGCGCGCGACCACCTCGAGTTCCAGGTGCAGGCCCGCACGCGCGACCTCGCCAGCACCAACACGCGGCTGCGCGACGAGATCGACGGCCACCGCCGCACCGAGGCCCTGCTGCAGGACGCGCGCCAGCACGCGGAGGCCGCCAGCCGCGCGAAGTCGCAGTTCCTGGCCAACATGAGCCACGAGATCCGCACGCCGCTCAACGCCGTGCTGGGCTACACGCAGCTGCTGATCGAGGACCGGCGACAGGCGCCCGAGACGCGCGAGCGGCTGCGGGTGATCCATGCCGCCGGCCAGCGCCTGCTGGGGCTGATCAACGACGTGCTCGACCTGGCCAAGATCGAGGCCGGCGCGCTGCAGGTGCACATGGCGCCGATGGACCTGCGCCACGAGCTCGGCGAGATCTTCTCGCTGTTCGAGCCGCGCGCCGAGGCCAAGGGGCTGCACCTGCGGCTGGACGTCGACCTCGACACCGGCGCCGCCTTCGTCACCGACCGCGCCAAGTTCGGCCAGGTCGTGCTCAACCTGCTGGGCAACGCGCTGAAGTTCACCGACGCCGGCCGGATCGTCCTGCGCGCCTGGCGCGCCGGGGGCGACACGGTGGTCGAGGTCGAGGACACCGGTCCCGGCATGGACGAAGGCGAGGTCGCCGACCTGTTCACGGCCTTCCGACAGGGCGCCGCCGGCATCGACAAGGGCGGCACGGGCCTGGGCCTGAACCTGTCGCGCCACATCGCGCAGGCGCTCGGCGGCGAGCTCGCGGTCACGAGCCAGAAGGGGCGCGGCACCACCGTGCGGCTGCGGCTGCCGATGGCCGAGGTCGACCGCGCCGGCGTGCCGGCCGCGGCGTTCGCCGGCGGCCAGCGGCTGGCTCCGGGCACGAGCCTGCGCGTGCTGGTGGTCGAGGACGACCCGTACAGCCGCGACGTGCTGGTGACGCTGCTGCGCGAGACGGGCTGCGACGTCGAGTCCGCCGTCGACGGCGAAGCGGGCCTGGCCGCCTGCCGCGCGCGTCCGGCCGATGCGCCCTACGACATCGTCTTCACCGACATCCGCATGCCGCGCCTGGATGGCCTGCAGATGCTGCAGGCGCTGCGCGCCGACGAGCGCACGCGCGGGCTGCCGCTGGTCGCGGTGTCGGCGTCCAGCCTCGAGCACGAGCGCCGCTACTACGTCACGCACGGTTTCCAGGACTTCGTCGGCAAGCCCTACGAGTTCGGCGCGATCCACGAGATGCTCGCGCAGCATGCGGGCGCGCGGCTGGTGCCCGCGCCGGCCGACGACGCGGCGCCGCCGCCGGCGCTCGAGAGCGCGGCCGAGGTGGTCGACCGGCTGCAGCGCGGCGCGATCGCCGCGGCCGGCATCGTGCGGCGCAGCGTCGTGCGCGCGCAGCTCTCGGCGCTGGCCGACGGCGCGGCCTCCGGCTCGATGACGCAGGTGCGCGACCAGCTGGCGATGCTGTCCGCGGTGCCGGCGCGCGCACTGCCCGCGGGCCTGCTCGCCCAGATCGAGGGCGACCTGCGCCAGTACGACTTCGCGGCGCTGGAGGGCCGTGTGCGCGAGGCGCTGGCGCGCGAGATGGCCGGCGATGACGACGGGGAGGACGTCACGTCGAAGGAGGCGGGCGCATGAGTGCCCGCCCGGCCGCTGCGAAGGGCGCTCGCACCGCAGCCCGCAGGGCGGAGCTTGCCTTATGAGCCCGCACGGCCGCCGGAAAGGCGAATCGACCGGAGCGCGTGGCGGGGAGGTTGCCTCATGAGCGACGCCCAGGCGCCCGAGCCGCCCATCGACTCGTCCATCCCGCCCTACGTGCCGCCCGAGGCCGACGGCGACGTGCGCGCCGTGCTGCGCACGCCCTGGGCGCGGCGCTGGGCGCTGGTGGTGCTGATGCTGATGGTCGCGTGGACGCTGGTCGCGTGGTGGGTCAACACGCGCCACTACGAGGAGCGCGTGGCCGGCGTCGTCGCCTCGGCCACGGCGCAGGCCGACGCCAGCGCCACGCTGGTCGAGGACGGGCTGCGCCAGGGCCTGGCGCAGCTCGACGGCGTCGCCCACATGCTGACCCGGCTGCCCATGATCCGTCGCGCGGTCTCGGCCGCGGGGCCCGGCGCGGCGATCGTCGACGAGCCGGTCGCCCAGCTGCGCAGCCGGCTGCAGGCGCAGCCCGACCTCGCGGCGGTCGACGACTTCCTCGCCTCGTCGTCCGAGGAGCTCGGCGCCGACCTCATCTACCTGCTCGACGATGCCGGCAACTGCGTGGCGGCCAGCAACGCCGGCACTGCAGGCAGCGTGGTGGGCGCGCACCTGAACGAGCCCGCGTTCTTCTACCAGACGCGCGACGAGCACGGCGCGCGGGCGTTCGCCGTGGGCAAGGCCACGGGCATCCCGGGCATGTACTTCTCGGCGGCCATCTACGACGACGGCCGCTTCAAGGGGATCGTCGTCGTCAAGCGCAACACGCGTTCGCTGGCCGCGATGGTGGGCCACGAGGGCGCCTTCGTCGTGGATGCGCTGGGCGTCGTGATCATGTCGCAGGATCCGCGGCTGCTGCTGCAGGCGCTGTCGGGTGCGCACACGTCGCAGCTCAAGCCCGCCGAGCGCGCGGCGCGCTACCGCTCCGAGCTGCTGCCCGTGCTGCGCATCGGGCCCTGGGAGGGCGGCGGCCCGGACGCGCTGCGGCGCATCGGTGACGATCCGGCGCCCCAGGTGCTGGTGCAGCGCCACATGGAGCGCGAGGCGCTGGACGTGTACGTGTCGCAGCGCGTGCCCGAGGTCGAGAACCTGGCGCGCGAGCGCGGCTTCAACTTCGCGCTGATGGCGCTGGCGGGCGCCGGGGCGATCGCGATCGTGGCCGCGGGCCTGGGCGGCTGGCGCTCGCGCCGCAGCGTGATCGACGCGGTGCAGCGCATCGGCCAGGCCAACCACAAGCTGTCGGTGGAGATGGCCGAGCGCGAGCGCGCCGAGGTGCTGCTGCGCGAGTCGCGCGAGTACCTGCTGGTGCACGAGGCGCGGCTGCGCGCGCTGCTGCGCAGCCTGCCCGAGCAGGTCTGGATGAAGGATCGCGCGGGCCGCTACCTGGCGGTCAACGCGGAGTTCGAGCGCTTCCAGGGCGTGAGCGAGGCGGAGGTGCTGGGCAAGTCCGACTTCGACATGGGCACGTGGGAGCGCTCCGAGCACTACGCCGCGCAGGACCAGGCCACGCTCGCCGCGTCCGAGCCGCTGATGTTCCTCGAGACGGAGCACTCGGCTGCCGGCGGTGGCGAGCGCCATCTCGAGGTCACGAAGACCGCGGTGCGCGACGACCGCGGCGAGGTCATCGGCGTGGTCGGCATCGCGCGCGACATGACGGAGATCCACGCCGCCAACCTCGCGCTCAAGACCAGCGAGGCGCGCTTCCGCGCCACCTTCGAGACGGCGGGCGACGCGATCCTGATCATCCGCCACGCCGTCATCATCGACTGCAACCGGCGCGCCGCCGAGATGCTGGGCGCCGGCACG
>DATCRO010000171.1:0-4175 GCA_036569025.1 Burkholderiaceae bacterium | reverse complement strand
GCGCCAGCCCGTCATCCTGCGCGAAGCGAAGCGGAGTCGCCGGATCCACCCCTGCTCGAACGCATCCCGCTCCGGCGAGCCGGAGACGTCCGAAGCGTCAGCGCCCCGCCGCGCTCGCCTGCGCCCCGTCCACGTGCCACTCCTGCTCCAGCGTGACGACGCTGGGGATCGCCTTGCCGGTCGCGTCGCGGGCGGGCGTGAACGGGCAGCGCGAGATCGCGCGGGCGGCTTCGCTGTCGAGCATGTGGTGCTCGCGGGTGTTGCCGGAGCGCTGGATGATGTCGACGGACACCACCTTGCCGCCCTCGTCCAGGTGGACGGCCACGCGCGTCACGCCCTGGGCGCCGGACTGGACGGCCGCCACCGGATACTGCGGCGCGCAGCTGGGGTCCCAGGCCACGACCGTGGCCGGCTTGCCCGCCGAGGGATCTTCCGTCTGCAGCGGCGACTGCGACGCCAGGGCGCCGGCGGCGCCCGTCGCGGCAACCGCCGCCGCGAACCACTGTTTCGCATTCATCGTTCGACTCCTGTTCGTATCGTCGGCGCCTCGAAACCACCCGCGGCCTGCGGCGACCCTCGGCGTGGACTGGACCACATCCGGGCCCGGTTGCCCATGGGCGAAGCGCCACGCGCCGCCGCCTTCCGTGAACTAGGCATCGTCCCAGCGGAACACGAACGACGCGCGGCCGCGCGACGCCTCGATCAGCCGCGCGTTCGGCTCGTCGGTGCCGGCCACCCAGGCCGCCGCGTCGTCAGCGCTGCGGCCGAACTGCACGTGGCGCTGCGTCAGGCGTTCGACGCGCAGCGCGTCGGGGATGTCGACGTACCAGGTCTCGTCCAGCAGGCCCGAGACGGCGCCCCAGGCACCGTCCTCCAGCAGCAGGTAGTTGCCTTCGGTGATGACCAGTTGCGTGCGCGGCAGGACGGCGATCGCACCCGCGACCGGCTCCTCGATCTCGCGCCGGAACTCGGGCGCGTAGACGATCTCGTCGTCGCCCTGCGCCAGCAGCCGGCGCAGCAGCGCGACGTAGCCGTGCGCGTCGAAGGTATCGGGCGCGCCCTTGCGCCCGCGCCGCCCGAGGCGCTGCAGTTCGATATTGGCCAGGTGGAAGCCGTCCATCGGCACCACCTGGGCGATGCGCGCGAACTCGGCCAGCAGCGCCGCGGCCAGCGTGGACTTGCCCGCGCCCGGCGGACCGACCAGGCCCAGCAGCACGCGGCCGCTGCGCTTGACGAGCGCGCGGACGCGGGCGCGCGCTTCGGCGGGAAGTGGGGGCGGCGTGGTCATGGCGTCGCCATCATAGGGCCGCGCAGCGCGCGCGCGTCACGCGCGGGCGATGCGCGCCGCGCTCACCAAAGGCGCAGCCGGTCCTCCGGCGCCTTCCACATCCTGTCGCCCGGCTTGGTGTGGAACGCGTCGTGGAACACGTCGGCGTTGATCGTGGCGCCGTCCGCGCGGAAGCGGCCCGGCGAGTGCGGGTCGGTGGCGATGCGCTTGAGCGCCTCCTCGTCGCGGATCTTCGTGCGCCAGACCTGCGCGAAGCCGTAGACGAAGCGCTGCTCGCCCGTCAGGCCGTCGATGACCGGCGCCTTCCTGCCGCCCAGCGACATCCTCCAGGCCTTGTACGCGATCTGCAGGCCCGACAGGTCGGCGATGTTCTCGCCCAGCGTCAGCTTGCCGTTCAGATGCTGGCCGTCCAGCGGCTCGTAGGCCGAGTACTGCGCCACCAGGCGGCCGGTGATCTCGTCGAAGGCCTTGCGGTCCTCGTCCGTCCACCAGTTGCGCAGGCGGCCGTCGCCATCGAGCTGGCTGCCCTTGTCGTCGAAGCCGTGGCTGATCTCGTGGCCGATCACCGCGCCGATCGCGCCGTAGTTGGTCGCGTCGTCGGCGGCCACGTTGAAGAACGGCGGCTGCAGGATGGCCGCGGGGAACACGATCTCGTTCTTGTTGCCGTTGTAGTACGCGTTGACGGTCTGCGGCGTCATGCCCCACTCGGTGCGATCGACCTTGCCGCCGATGCGCACGATGGTGCGGTGGTACTCGAACGCGGCGGCGCGGTCGGCGTTGCCGAGCGCGTCGCCGGCCCTGACGTCGAGCGCCGAGTAGTCGCGCCACACGTCCGGATAGCCGATCTTGACGCCGTACTTCGCGAGCTTGGCATGGGCCTGCACCTTGGTGGCCGGGCTCATCCAGGCGAGGTTGTCGATCGACGTGGAATACGCCTTCATCAGGTTGGCGACCAGCGCCTGCATGCGCGCGCGGTAGGCCGGCGGGAAGTACCTGGCCACGTAGAGCTGGCCGACGGCCTCGCCGAGCGCGCCGTTGGTCGCGCCGACGCCGTCCTGCCAGCGCGGCGGCGGCTCCTTCAGGCCGCTGATCGCCACGCCGTGGAACTGGAAGCTCGCATCGCGGAAAGCGGCGGGCAGCATCGTGGCGGCGCCGTCCAGGCGGCGCGCCTTCAGGTACAGCTTCCACGCGTCGAGCGGCTCGGACTTGACCAGCCCCGCCAACGCCGTCACGTAGTCGGGCTGCCGCACGTTGACGACGCGCCCGGGCTGCAACTGCGACTGCGCCTCGAAGGTGGGCCAGTCGAAGCCGGGCCCCAGCGCCTCGAGTTCCGCGGGCGTCTTCGGGTTGTGCGCCAGGTTCGGGTCGCGCGTCCTGTCGCGGGCCCATTGCGCGGTCGCGATCCTGGTCTCCAGCGCCATCACCTGCGCGGCATGCGCGGCGGCGTCGGCGTCGCCGGACAGCGAGAACAGCCTGCCCAGGTAGTCGACGTAGGCGGTGCGCGCCTTGGCCATGCGCTCGTCGGACTTCAGGTAGTAGTCGCGGTCGGGCAGCCCCAGGCCGCCCTGCTGCACATGCGCGATGTAGACCGTCGGATCGTCGTAGTCCGGATAGCCGCCGACGTTCAGCGGCATCGACACGACGCCCTGCCAGTGGCCCATCAGGCCCGCGAGCATGCCCGCGTCCTTGATGCTGTCGACGTCCTCGAGCGAAGCCTCGACCGGCGCGAGGCCGGCCTTGTCGATCCCGGCCTCGTCGAGGTAGGCGCGGAAGTAGTCGTTGACCTTCTGCGCGTTGCTGCCCGGCGCGGGACTCGCGGCCTGCAGGCCCTCGACGATCTCGTGCACGCGCTTGTCGCTGAGTTCGCGCAGGTCGATGAACGCGCCCCAGATCGCCTTGTCCGGCGGGATCTGCGTGTTCTTGACCCAGGTGCCGTTCATCGCCAGGTACAGGTCGTCCTGCGGGCGCACGGACTTGTCCATGCCGGCGCGGTCGATGCCCGAGCCCAGCTTCATGGTGGTGATGGTCCTGACCGTCTTCGTCGACCGGGCGGCGTCCTGCGCCTGCGCCTGCGCGGGTGCGAGCGCCGCGCACGCGAGCGCGGCCGCGAGCAGGGTGAGGCTGAAGGTGGGTTGGGGCATGACGGAACCTCGTGCGGCAAGCGGAAGGGAACGGGGCGCGACCTGTCGCGCAGGAATGAAAAAGGGCCGCGCGTATCGGCGCAGCCCTCGGACTTCAGGAACCGGTGGTCACGGCAGCGACCTCGCGCGGCTTACCAGAGGCGCAGACGGTCGGCCGGGGCCTTCCACATCTTGTCGCCCGGCTTGGTGGCGAACGCCTCGTGGAAGCCGTCGCTGTTGATGGCGGCGCCGTCGGCGCGGAACTGCGGGGGCGAGTGCGGGTTGCTGGTGACCAGCTGCAGCATCGCCTCGTCGCGATCCTTCTCGCGCCAGACCTGCGCGAAGCCGTAGTAGAAGCGCTGCGCGCCGCTGACGCCGTCGATCACCGGGGCCGGCTGGCCGTTCAGCGAGATCTGCCAGGCCTTGTACGCGATCTGCAGGCCCGACAGGTCGGCGATGTTCTCGCCCATCGTCAGCTTGCCCTTGACGTGCACGCCGGGCAGCGGCTCGTAGGCCGAGTACTGCGCGTCGAGCTTGCTGGTGATGGCGTCGAAGGCCTTGCGGTCGGACGCCGTCCACCAGTTGCGCAGCTTGCCGTCGCCGTCGAACTGGCTGCCCTCGTCGTCGAAGCCGTGGCTGATCTCGTGGCCGATGACCGCGCCGATCGCGCCGTAGTTGGCCGCGTCGTCGGCCTTCATGTCGAAGAACGGGGGTTGCAGGATGGCCGCCGGGAACACGATCTCGTTCTTGGTCGGATCGTAGTACGC
>DATCRO010000170.1:0-7440 GCA_036569025.1 Burkholderiaceae bacterium | reverse complement strand
GACCTGCCGTCCAACGTCTGGCGCGCCGACCCGCCGCCGGCCGCGCCGTCGCCTTCCGACCGGCCGCCGTACGAGCGCCGCGACGGCCCGCGCCGTGCGCACGGCGACGCGCCGCGTCCCGACCGCCCCGGCGAGCGTCGCACCAGCCCCGGCCCCTGGCAGGACACGGCGCCGCGCTACGAGTTCCGCGATCGCCCCGACGAGCGCCGCTCCGGGCCGCCGCCCCAGGGCGAGCGCCGCCGCGACGCGGCGCCGCCCGGCGATCGCGAGGCCCCGACGCGCGAGCGCCCGCGTTTCGAGGATCGCGAGCGCCCGCGCCACGAGGAGCGGGATCGTCCCCGTTTCGATGACCGCGACCGCGGTCCGTATGGCGAGCGCGGCCGCGGCCCGAGCTATCCGCAAGGCCCCAACGAACGGCCGCGCAATCTGAACTCGCGCGGCGACGAGCGCGCGCCGCACGGCTATGCCGCCGAACGCGGCCGCCCCGAGCGCGGCGACCGCCGCCCGTCCGGCCCCGGCGACCGCCCGCCGCGCCGCCGCGACGACGTCGCGCCCGAGGCCTTCGCGCCGCGCCCGCCGCAGGCCGAACGGGCGGCGCGTCCCGCGTTCGATCCGGACGCCCCCAGGCGCGAGGACCAGCGCCTGTCCAAGGTGCTGGCCGAGCGCGGCATCGCGTCGCGTCGCGAGGCCGACGAGTGGATCGAGGCCGGCTGGGTCAAGGTCGACGGCGAGGTCGCCACGCTGGGCGCGCGCGTCTTCCCGCACCAGGTCATCGAGGTCGACGAGGCCGCCAAGACGCAGCAGGCGCGCCGCGTCACCATCCTGCTGCACAAGCCCGTGGGCTACGTCAGCGGCCAGGCCGAGGACGGCTACGAGCCGGCGTCGGTGCTGGTCACGCCCGACAACCACTGGCCCGAGGATCCGTCGCGCGAGCGCTGGAACGCGGGCCACGGCCGCCATCTTGCGCCGGCCGGCCGGCTGGACATCGACTCCACCGGCCTGCTGGTGCTGACCCAGGACGGCCGCATCGCGCGCCACCTGATCGGCGACGAGTCGGACGTCGAGAAGGAATACCTGGTGCGCGTCGAGTACCCCGGCGGCGACCAGTTCCCCGACGCGGACCTGCAGCGCCTGCGCCACGGCCTGTGGCTGGACGGCCATGAGCTGCGTCCGGCCAAGGTCAGCTGGGCCAACGAGGACCAGTTGCGCTTCGTGCTGCGCGAGGGCCGCAAGCGCCAGATCCGCCGCATGTGCGAGGCCGTCGGCCTGGTCGTCACGGGCCTGAAGCGCGTGCGCATCGGCAGCGTCGTGCTGGGCAAGCTGCCGCCCGGCCAGTGGCGCTACCTGCGCGACGACGAACGGTTTTGACCGACAGCCGCGACTCGACCGCCGCGCCGCGCTGGCTCGGGCTCGCCGGGCCCACCGCGTCCGGCAAGACGGCGCTCGCGCTGGCGCTCGCGCGGCGCTGGCCGGTGGAGATCGTCAGCGTCGACTCGGCGCTGGTCTATCGCGGCATGGACATCGGCAGCGCCAAGCCGAGCGCCCAGGAGCGGGCCGCGGCGCCGCACCACCTCCTCGACATCATCGATCCCGCGCAGTCGTATTCCGCCGCGCAGTTCGTGGCCGACGCGCGCCGCCTCATCGGCGAGATCCGCGCGCGCGGCCGCTGGCCGCTGCTGGTGGGCGGCACGATGATGTACTTCAAGGCGCTCGCCGACGGCATCGACGAGATGCCGGCCGCCGACCCCGCGATCCGCGCCGCGATCGACGCCGAAGCCGCGCAGCATGGCTGGCCCGCGATGCACGCGCGGCTGGCCGAGGTCGACCCGGTCACCGCCGCGCGGCTCAAGCCCAACGACTCGCAGCGCATCCAGCGCGCGCTGGAGGTGTGGCGCGTGAGCGGCACGCCGCTGTCGGCGCTGCACCAGCGCGCGCAACGCGACGCCGGCGCGACGGACGGCGCCCTGCTCGCGCTCGAGCCCGCGTCACGCGCATGGCTGCACGCGCGCATCGCGCAACGCTTCGACGCGATGCTGGACGCCGGCTTCCTCGACGAGGTGCGCCGCCTGCGCGCCGACGCCGCGCTGAACCTGGACCTGCCCTCGATGCGCTGCGTCGGCTACCGCCAGGCCTGGGAGGCGCTGGACGCGGCCGATCCGCCGGACGTGGCCGGACTGCGCGAACGCGGCATCGCGGCGACGCGCCAGCTCGCCAAGCGGCAGATCACGTGGTTGCGCAGCATGGGGCACCGGCAGGTCGTCGAGGCGGATGCAGAGGACGTCGAGGCGCGGCTGGTGGCCGCGGCACGATCGCTGCTCGGACCATTCGGGAGTTCTCCGACATGACGGCCTCCTATCTTCCGCCGGGGCGCCCCGGCGACGCCCGCTGGAAAGCGCCAGGACGCAGGGCGGACTCCCCGGAGCAGGACAGCCTGCGCAACAATGCCCGCAGCATGGTCTGGCTCACCCTGACCTTCGCGGTGCTGCTCGGGGCGATGGCGATCATCACGTTCCTGACGATCGGCGCCATTCGCGCGGACACGCATCCGGCGGTGCATCGGGCGCGCGGCCTCGTCGATGTCGTCAAGCCCAGCCGGCGCAGCCCCCTGTTCCGGCTCTCGCGGCCCGGCGCCGAACCGCTGCAGTTCAAGTGCCTGTCCGAGGTGATCGCCAGCCCGCGCTGCCCGGCGGCCTCGCCAGATTGGACGCCGCGCGAGATGACGGTCGAATGGATCGACGTGCCCACGCTGCCGCGCCTGGTCGGCGCGCGGGCCACGCGCATGGCCGTGGCCGACGACCCGCTCTTTGCCGCTTCGCCGCGCGACGTCCTGGACGGCGAGATGGCGAACCTCCGGTCGGGCCTCCCGGAACTGGGCAGGATCCTCGGCGGAATGATGCTCGTGAGCGCCGCCGTCGCGGCATTCCTGTTCGGCCGCCTGTCGTTCGTGACGCGCCGGATCGAGGCGGCGCATCGGCGAGCCGGCGCCTGACCCGCGGCGGTTGCCTGGCCGCCCGAGGATCAGGCCGCAGCCTTGACGGACGCCGCCCGCTCCTGCACGGCCCCCATGTAGCGGCCGAGCACCTCCGGGAAGTTGCCGGCGGCAAGCGTGGCGTCGCGCGCGGCGTGGAAGTCGGCGACGGTCCTGGGGCTGAAGTCGCCGATGGTCGGCTGGCCGCTCAGCGCCGCGCCGACCCGGTCGAGGTCCATCGCGATCAGGCCCATGCCCGTGGCGAATCCGTCGACCGCGGCCGGCGCCGGCGTGGCGCCGGACTTGCGTCGACTCGGGACGAGCGCACGCGATGTCAGCGGGGCGGCATCGGCGGCCTGGCCTGCCGCGAGGCAGCCATCCCACGTCGGCGCGTCGCGGTCCCGGTTGGTCAAGGGTCCGCCGAGCTGGAACAGGCTTCGCATCGTGCTGATGACGCTCGCGTGGTCGAACGACCGGCCGGGGAACAGTTCGCTGCCCAGCGCGCCCGCGGGCACCGTCGGCCCGATCAGCAGGGCAGGCACCCGCACGCCGAGCCGGTCGAACTTGAAGTCTGCGCCGTCCTGGCCCTTGGCGCGGTTGTGCTCGACGTCGCCGGGCGGCGTCGCGGCCTGGGGCGCGACGTGATCGTAGAAGCCGCCGTGCTCGTCCCAGAGGACCAGCAGCACGCTCCTGTCCCAGATCGGCGAGCCGCTCAGCGTGTCATGGACGTAGCGCACCAGGTTGTCCCCGGCGCCGGCACGCCCGCACGGATGCATCGAGTCGCCCGTCGTGAAGTCGTTGCTGGCGATCAGCTGCAGGGCGTAGTTCGGTTCGATGAAGGTGTACCGGGGGGCATATCCCGCGCTGGACATCACGTCCGACGCGAAGCCGTCGTCGCGCGGTGTCCCGTCCGGCGCCGTGCTCGGATACAGGTTGCGGAAGTACGTCGGGCCCTGGTAGTACTTGCGCACCATGCCCGGCAGCGCCAGGCACTGCGGCGTGACGTCGCCGTGGTAAACGCGCCAGGCAGGCGCCCCGGGGAACTTCCTGTCGAACAGGTCGAACAGCGTGCCGTTGTCGAACTGGAAGTGCTCGCCGGCGGCGATGATCGCACCGGTGGTGCGCAGCGCCGTGGGACTCGTGCAGAGGCCGCCGCTCGAGGCGGCGTGGACGAAGAACCGGTTCGGCCAGGTCGGGCCGGGCACGGACGAGAACCAGTTGTCGAACAGGACGTAACGGCCCGCGAGCTCGTTCAACGCGGGCAGCTTGTCGGCAGCGAAGCCCTTGCGCTGCAGCGGATCCTTGAATCCGTCCATCGCCCCGCCGTTGATCTGCGCCTGGACGTCGTCGAACTCGTGCGCGGGGTCCGTCGGACAGGGATCGGGTGCGCCCGCGGCGAAATCGGCGGCGGCAGGAATCGGCGTCGCCTGGCGCTGGGTCAGGCCGAACAGGTGGTCGAAGGACCGGTTCTCCAGCATCAGGACGAAGACGTGGTCGACGGGCATCGGTTTCTCTCCTCGGGTTCCAGGCCACGGACAGGCCCTTGTTGCGGCAGGAGGTTCTCACGATGGCCGGCGGTCCGCCACGTTCATTCAGGGTGGATGCGCCGCCCGGGCTCTGGCCGATGCAGGAATTTCGTCAACGATCGCGGAGACGAAGGCGAGATACCACGCGTCGGTCGCCTCGACCGCCGCGCGCAGTCCGGGCAAGGTGGGAGGACGCTCGGGACTCGTCGATCCGAAGGCCCCGGTGGCGATGCCGGACAGGTGGTTGCGGAAGATGCGACGGCACAGGTTCTGGCAGCCAGCCATGAAAAAGCCGCTGGCACCCATCCGGCGGCAGCGGCTTTCGCGAGCGTGTCGGGCACTCAGGTCGACACGCGCTCCCCGTTCTTGCGTGGCTTGATCGGGCCGGTGCGCACGCAGTTGCGGCCGGCTTCCTTGGCGGCCTCGAGAGCCTGTTCGGCCTCGTGCACCATGGTGTCGACGCTCAGCTGGCCCTGGTGGACGGTGGCCACGCCGATGCTGACGGTGGCCACGACATGGGTCTGGTTCCAGGTGTACGGTGCGGACGCGACCTGCTGGCGGATGCGCTCGGCGGCATCGAGCGCGCCCAGCGGGTCGGTGTTGGGCAGGAAGACCGCCAGTTCGGCGCCGCCGAAGCGGGCCAGCAGGTCGGGCTGGCGCAGCGTCGTGCCCACGCGCTTGGTGACTTCGAGCAGCAGTGCGTCGCCGCACAGCTGGCCCAGGTGTTCGTTGATGCGCCGCAGGTGGTCCGCGTCGATCAGCAGCAGCGCGCCGTCATCGCCGTAGCGACGGCAGCGGGCGAACTCGCGCTCGACCAGTTCGAGGAAGTGGCGGCGGTTGGACAGTCCGGTCAGGTCGTCGTCGACGGCCTGGAGCGCCTGGCGCGCGCGGGTGTCGGCCACGACGCGGGCCAGCCGGATGACGACGCCCGCCAGCACCAGCGCGGCCAGCGCGAAGAACACGGCGACGCTCAGCGCGATCAGGCCGCCCGTGCCGCCCATGAGCATGCCCAGGCCGGTGGCGACGGCGATGCCGGCCAGCGCAGAGGCGATCGCGGCGCCCGCCCAGAAGCGGGTGCTGCGACGCTCGAGCACCTTCACGAGCCCGCTCAACGTCGAGGAATCGATTTCAGCCGTCACCCTTCCACCTCAGGAGATGTCATGCCCGCCGGACAGGTCGCGGGCAAATACAGCGCCCGGCTCTTGCGGCCAGGCTTGGACGTGCGCGCCCAGGGAGGACGACGACACTTCAGACACTATCGGCCGCCGCGGACTGCCCATGAGCGGAAACTTTGACCGATTGTGCGGCAGAGCCCGCAAACGCGACAGCATCCGGCGGCCCAAAATCACGTAAATGGTGAGGTTGTTCGTGGCGGCCGGCACCCGGCGTGCGAAGTTCCGCTGTCAGCGCTGTCGAGCATGCCGCATCCCGTATGCTTGGCGCCGGATGAACACGCCACCGATTCCCGGCTCCGCCCCTCTCCTCGAGGTCGCCGGCCTCGCCAAGCGCTACGGCGACGCCTTCGTCTTCAGCGACGTCTCGCTCGTGATGCAGCGGGGCGAGCTGGTGGCCCTGCTGGGCGAATCGGGCGTGGGCAAGTCGACGTTGCTCAACTGCGTGGCCGGCCTGGACACCGCCGACGCCGGCCGCATCGCCCTGGCCGGGCGCGACGTGCTGGGGCTGTCCGAACCCGAGGCGGCCCGCCTGCGCCGCGAGGACCTGGGCTTCGTGTTCCAGGCGTTCCACGTCCTGCCGCACCTGAACGTGGCCGACAACGTGGGCCTGCCGCTGCAGTTGCTCGGACGCCCGCGCGGCGACCGCGTGGCGCGCATGCTGGCCGCGGTCGGCCTGGACGGCCTGGGCGAACGCGCGCCGCGCCAGCTCTCGGGTGGCCAGTTGCAACGGGTGGCGATCGCGCGCGCACTCGTGCACGAGCCGGCCCTGGTGCTGGCCGACGAGCCCACGGGCAACCTCGACCCCCGCAGCGCCGGACTGGTGATGGACGTGCTGGTGGACGCCGCCCGCCGCACCGGCGCCGGCGTGCTGATGGTGACCCATTCGCCACCGGCGGCCGCCCGCTGCGACCGGGTGCTGGAGCTGACCGCCCAGGGCGTGCGGCTGCCCGCGACGGCTCCGGCCTGACGCATCACCGCCTGCCCGGACTCGCTGCGCCGCTACGCGCAGCGGCTCAGCGTCACCGGAATGCCGTTCAGCACCGACGTCCCGGACAGAGGGTCCCGCAGCCGGTCATCCAGCAGCTCGTTGAGGTTGGCGCCGGGCCGCTGCGCCGCGACGCCCAGGCGCGCGCCCGCCTGGTCGTGGCCCCAGCCGTGGGGCACGCTGACCACGCCGGGCATCATCTCGTCGGTGAGCAGCGCCGGCAGCTCGATCGCGCGACCCGCCGCGCCCTGCAGCCGCACGCGGTCGCCGGTGCGCACGCCATGGCGCGCGGCGTCGTCCGGATTCAGCAGCGCGGTGCAGCGCTCGGGGCCCTTGGCCAGCGTGGGCAGGTTGTGCATCCAGCTGTTGTTCGAGCGCACGTCGCGCCGGCCCACCACCACCAGCGCCGGCGGCGCGTCGGCCAGGGCGGCGTCGACGGCGGCCAGCTCCGCGGCGACCGGCGCCGGCCACAGCTCGATCCGGCCGCTGGGGGTGCGCAGGATGTCGGGCAGCCGTGGCGCGAGCGCGCCGAGGTCCACGCCGTGCGGGGCGTCCTTCAACGCGGCCAGGCTCAGGCCGCCCGGCTTCTGGCCGAAGCGGTCGCCGTAGGGGCCCACGCGCAACGCGAGATCCAGCAGGCGCTCGGGGCCCGGCGCCGGACCGAGGGCGGCCAGCATCGCGGCCTGCAGCGGCTCGGGGACGCCCGCGGCCAGCCGGCGCAGGTCGTCGGCCAGCAGGCGCTCGTCGAAGGCCGCCAGGTCGAAGCCGGCGTCGCCGGCGCCGGGT
>DATCRO010000169.1:0-5924 GCA_036569025.1 Burkholderiaceae bacterium | reverse complement strand
CGCGAACTCCGGTGTCCAGGTGTCGACCAGCACGGCGGTGCGGCCGGCCGCGACCGGCTCCATGACGCCGGGATGGCGGAAGCAGCGCACCTCGTCGCAGGTGAGGCAGCCGCGCGCGAGCGGCAGCGGGCCGCGTTCGGGCGCCAGGGGGATCGGCCGGCTCGCGCCGCCGCGGGCGCGCGGCAGCGCGGCGCGCATGCGCACGACGAGCTCGTCACCGGTCAGCTCGATCTCCAGCCGCCAGTCGAACGGCGCCGACAGCCGCAGGTCGACGTAGTTCCAGGACACCGTCGCATCGACCGCGTCCGGCGCGCCGGCGTCGCGCTCGATGCGCGCCGTGTGCGCATGGCGTTCCACGAGCGTCATGCCGCATTCGAGCGCGCAGGCCGCGAGCGCGTTCGACAGCTGGCAGAGCCCGCCGGCGACCACGGGAACGACGCAGCCGGCGCGGATCTCGCGGCCCTCGACGAAGCCGCGCCCGCGCGTCGGCCGCCCGAGCTGCTTCCAGAAGCTGAGCACGGCGCCTGCCGGGACGACGACGCCGTCGAACGCGCGCCGCGCGACGCGCAGGTTCTGCACTTTCCCGGCCACCAGCCGGAACTCGTCCTCGCGGCCGTCGCGCCACAGCGGCGAACGGTGCTCGGCGACGACCATCGCGCCTTCCAGCGCCGCGCCGGCGCGATGGCGCCGCACGCGCGCGTCGCGCAGGTCGTGCCAGGCGCGCAGCGCGACGAGGCGCCAGACGCGCAGCCGCAGCCAGGCGGCGTCCAGGCGCGTCGGGCGGGACCAGGTGGCCGTGGCTTCAGGCACCGCGGCCATCGCGCGCGTCATCCTTCAACGGCACGGCATCACGTCGTGGCACCGATCCGCCGAAAAGTCGACTCCAAAGACCCATGGCGGAAGCGGCGCGGCGCCGGCGAGTTGCGAATGGAGCGCAAGCGTAGCACCCACGCCTCAGTCGTCGCGCGCCACGCGTGTCGCCTCCTCCACGCCGTCGCCGTATTTCTCGCGCACCCGGTCGCGGTACTGCTGCGGGCTCTGCGGCTTGACGAACAGGGTCGTCACCTCGGGATGGGCGTCGTGAATGCGGCGCTCGATGTCGGCGATCATCTGCTCGATCTGCGGCGCGGTGAGCGCGTCGTCGAACTCGAAGCTCATCGCGGCCATCACCTGGTCGGGCGCCAGGTGCAGCGTGAGCACGCCGTTCGCGCGCGAGTTGCCGCAGGCCGCGTTGGCGATGGCCAGCATCGAGCGCACCAGCTCGCCGTCCGCGCGCTCGCCGATCAGCAGGCTCTTGCTCTCGCGCAGCAGCAGCGTCGACGTGCCCGCCAGCACCAGCCCGATCAGGATCGACGCGACGCCGTCGGCCAGCGGCAGGTCGAAGTGCGCCGCAAGCACCGTGCCCGCCGCGGCGATGACGATGCCTGCCAGCGCGGCGCTGTCCTCGAAGACGACCATGAACAGCGGCGGATCCTTGCTCCTGAGGAAGGCCTCGTACCAGCCGAGATCGCCCTTGGCCCGGCTGAACTGGCGCACCGACACCGCCCACGACCAGCCCTCGAACACGAACGCCGCGGCGAGCACGAGTTCGCTGACCAGCGGGCTCTCGATGGGCTCCGGATGGTGCACGCGCTGCACGCCCTGCACGATGGACACGCCTGCGCCGAGCGCGAACACCAGCAGCGCGACCACGAAGCTCCAGAAGTACAGCTCGCGTCCGTAGCCGGCGGGATGGTCGCGGTCGGGCGCGCGGCGCGCCCGCCGCATGCCGTACAGCAGCAGCACCTCGTTGCCGGTGTCGACGAACGAGTGGATCGCCTCGCTGAGCATCGCCGAGCTGCCGGTGACGGCGGCCGCGCCGGCCTTGGTGGCCGCCACGAGCACGTTGCCGGCCAGCGCGGCCCAGACGGCCGTGCGCGAGCCCGCGTCGCCGCCGGCCATCAGCGGACGAGCAGCCGGCGCGCCCGCGCGATGACGTTGTCGGCGCTGAAGCCGAATTCCTTGAGCAGCACCTTGGCCGGCGCCGATGCGCCGAAGTGGTCGATGCCGATCACGTCCCCGGCCTGGCCGACGTAGCGTTCCCAGCCCTGCGTGGCGCCGGCCTCGACCGCCAGGCGGCGCGTGACCGACGGCGGCAGCACCGCCTCGCGGTAGCTCGCAGGCTGCGCCTCGAACAGGTCCCAGCTGGGCATCGACACGCAGCGCACCTTGACGCCCTCCTGCCCGAGCGCCTGCGCGGCGGCGACGATCAGGCTCACCTCCGAGCCGCTGGCGATCAGGATCAGGTCCGGCCTGTCGTGCTCCGCGCCGCCGATGACGTAGGCGCCCTTGGCGAGGCCGTCCGCGCTCGGATGCGCGGCGCGATCCAGCGTGGGCACGTCCTGGCGCGTGAGCACGAGCAGCACGGGCCGGTCCTTCATCGTGACCGCCACCCTCCACGCGACGGCCGTCTCGTTGGCGTCCGCCGGCCGGATCACCGTGAGCCCCGGGATCGCGCGCAGGCTGGCGAGCTGCTCGATCGGCTGGTGCGTCGGGCCGTCCTCGCCGAGCGCGATCGAGTCGTGCGTGAACACGTGCAGCGCGTGCAGCTTCTGCAGCGCGGCGAGGCGGATCGCAGGGCGCATGTAGTCCGAGAAGATCAGGAAGGTCGAGCCGTACGGGATGAAGCCGCCGTGCGCGGCCATGCCGTTGACGATCGCGGCCATCGCGTGCTCGCGCACGCCGAAGTGCACGTTGCGGCCGGCCCACGAGATGCCGCCCTTGTCCGCGCCCTCGATCGGCTTCGCGTCGGCCGCGGGCTTGGGTCCGAAGTCGCCCTGGTCGACGAGGTTGGTGTGCGTGGACGGGTCGAGGTCGGCCGAGCCGCCCACCAGCGCGGGGAGCCTGGGCGCGATGGCCGCGAGGATCTGCTTGCCGGCCACGCGCGTGGCCATCCCCTTCTCGTCGGCGGGAAAGACCGGCATGTCGGCGTCCCAGCCCGCGGGCAGCTCGCCGCGCAGGCGCGCCTGCAGCGCGGCGTGCTCCTGCGGGAAGGCCTTGGCGTACGCCGCCATGCGCTCGTTCCACGCGGCCTCGGCCTTCTCGCCGGCGGCCTGCGCCTCGCCGAACTTGCGGGCCGCATCGTCGGGCACGAAGAAGTCGGGCGCCTCGGGCCAGCCCAGCTTGTCCTTGGTGGCCTTGACGTTCTTGTCGCCCAGCGGCGAGCCGTGCGACTTGAAGCTGTCCTGCAGCGGCGAGCCGTAGCCCAGGTGCGTGCGCACGAGGATCATGGTCGGCCGCGTCGTGTCGGCCACGGCCTCGCGCAGCGCGCGGTCGATCGCGTCGACGTCGTTGCCGTCGGCCACCTTGATCGTCTGCCAGCCGTAGGCCTCGAAGCGCCTGGCCTTGTCCTCGGTGAACGTGATGTCCGAGCCGGCCGACAGCGTGACCTCGTTGTCGTCGTACAGGCAAACAAGCTTGCCCAGCTGCAGGTGCCCGGCCAGCGACGCGGCCTCGGACGCGACGCCTTCCATCAGGTCGCCGTCGCTGACGATGGCCCAGGTGCGGTGGTCGATCACGGCGTGTCCATCGCGGTTGTAGGTCCCGGCCAGCTGTGCCTCGGCGATGGCCAGGCCCACGGCGTTGGCCAGGCCCTGGCCCAGCGGGCCGGTGGTCACCTCGACGCCGGGCGCATGGCCGCGCTCGGGGTGGCCCGGCGTGCGGCTGCCCCACTGGCGGAACTGCTTGAGGTCGTCGATGGTGACGCCGTAGCCCGTCACGTTCAACAGGCTGTAAAGCAGCGCCGAGCCGTGGCCGGCCGACAACACGAAGCGATCGCGGTCGGCCCACATCGGGTTGGCCGGGTGATGCTTGAGGAAGCGCGTCCACAGCACGTAGGCCATCGGCGCCGCATCGAGCGGCAGCCCCGGGTGGCCGCTGTCGGCCTTCTGCACCATGTCCACGGACAGGAAGCGGAGCGTGTCGATGCATTGCTGGTCGAGCTTGTCGGACATGGGGACCCTTCAGGCGAGGTGACAGGCGACAGCCGGGTATGGGCTTTGCTCTGCGGGGGTGCGAACCGGAGACTGGAGCGGCAAGCTGCTTGCCCGCGCCGGCGCACCTTCAATCCTCGTTCAGCGAGCCCGCTTCCGATGACAGCTTCTCCGCACGACGTGGTCTTCCTGGTCGACGTCGACAACACCCTGCTGGACAACGACCGCATCGTTTCCGACCTGCGCGAGCACCTGGTGCAGGCGTTCGGCGCCGAGTGCGCGGACTGCTACTGGGCGCGCTTCGAGCAGCTGCGCGCGCAGCTGGGCTACGCCGACTATCTCGGCGCGCTGCAGCTGTACCGGGAGGACGTCGAGCGCCGCGGCGTGGCGGCGCACGCGCTGCTGCAGATGTCCAGCTTCCTGGTCGACTACCCGTTCCGCGAGCGCGTGTTCCCCGGGGCGTTCGACGCGCTGGCGCGGATGGCGCGGCTCGGGCCGACGGTGATCCTGTCGGATGGCGACGTCGTCTTCCAGCCGCGCAAGATCCATCGCTCGGGACTATGGCGCGCGGTCGACGGCCGCGTGCTGATCTACGTGCACAAGGAGACGATGCTCGACGAGCTGCGGCGTGCGTTCCCCGCGCGCCACTACGCGATCGTCGACGACAAGCCGCGCATCCTCGGCGCGTTCAAGGCCGCCTGGGGCGCCGGCGTGACGACCGTCTTCCCGCGCCAGGGCCACTACGCGCTCGACGCCGCGGAGGTGGCCAGGTGGCCGGCGCCCGACGTCGCCGTCGACCGCATCGGCGAGCTCGCACGCACGAATCTTGCCGGTTGGATCCCTTCCAGGAGCGAACCATGAACGCCACCAAGCAACTGCACGACCTGGGCCAGAGCCTGTGGATCGACAACATCAGCCGCGAGACGCTGCGCGACGGCACGCTCGCCCGGCTGATCGCCGAGTACTCGGTCACGGGCCTGACGTCCAACCCGACGATCTTCGAGAAGGCCATGAGCGAGGGCGATGCATACGACGACGCGATCGCCAGGATGGCGCGCGATGGCCGCTCCACCGAGGACCTGTTCTTCGCGCTGGCGGTCGAGGACCTGCAGCAGGCCGCCGACCTGTTCCTGCCGGCGCACGAGGCCAGCGGCGGGGTGGACGGCTGGGCCTCGCTGGAGGTGTCGCCGCTGCTGGTCAGCGACACGCAGGGAACGATCCGCACCGCGGCCAGCCTGTGCCAGCAGGCCGGCCGCAACAACCTGTTCATCAAGATCCCCGGCACGCCCGAGGGCATCCCGGCGATCGAGGAGTCGATCTACGCGGGCGTGCCGATCAACGTGACGCTGCTGTTCTCGCGCGAACAGTACCTGGCCGCGGCCGAGGCCTACATGAAGGGCATCGAGCGCCGGCTCAACGACGGCAAGTCGCCGCTGGTCGAATCGGTGGCCTCGCTGTTCGTCAGCCGCTGGGACACCGGCGCCAAGGACACGGTGTCGCCCGAGTACCAGAACAAGCTGGGCATCGCGATCGCGATGCGCACGTACAAGGCCTACCGCGAGCTGCTGGAGTCGCCGCGCTGGAAGAAGCTCGCGGCCGCCGGCGCGCATCCGCAGCGGCTGCTGTGGGCCAGCACGGGCACCAAGGATCCGAAGGCCCCCGAGACGCTGTACGTCGAGGCGCTGGCCGCGCCCGACACCATCGACACGATGCCCGAGAAGACGCTCAAGGCCTTCGCCAAGGACGGCCGGGTCGGCGCCAAGATGGCGCTCGATGGCGGCGATGCGGAGCAGACGCTGGCCGAGCTGCGCCGCCAGGGCGTCGACATCGAGGCGCTGGCGGTCAAGCTGCAGAAGGACGGCGGCGACGCGTTCGCGAAGTCCTGGCACGCGCTGCTGGGCGGGCTCGAGGAGAAGGTCGCCAAGCTGACGGCGACGTCGCCGAGTTGACGGC
>DATCRO010000168.1:0-4436 GCA_036569025.1 Burkholderiaceae bacterium | reverse complement strand
CCACGGACGGCGCCTCGTGCAGCACCGCCACGTGCAGCGCCGACCTCGCCACCAACACCGCGGTGACGCTGACCGCCGTGCCCGCGGCCAACTTCACGTTCGGCGGCTGGGGCGGCAGTTGCGGCGGCACCAGCACCACCTGCACGGTCACCCTCAGCACCAGCAAGACGGTGACGGCCAACTTCTCGCCCAAGGTGCCCGTCGCCGGCGCGCCCTGGGTGCGCTACGTCGACACCGTGACTGCGCCCACCACGGGCGGCGAGAACAGCCTGGGTGGCTACCTGTCCATCTTCGGGTCGAACTTCGGCTCGGCCAGCGGGCTGGGCACGACCACCAAGGTCTTCATCGGCGGCAGCGAAGTCGCCAACTATCGCTACCTGGGCGCCGCCAAGGTCGGCAGCCAGCTGGGGCTGCAGCAGTTGACCGTCCAGGTGGGCAACCTCGGCGGCCTGGCGGTCGGCACCTCGGCGCCGGTGCTGGTGGTCGTCAACGGCGTGCCCAGCAACATGGACGCCACGTTCACGCCGACCTCCGGCAAGGTCTGGTTCGTCTCGCCCACCGGCAACGATTCGACCGCGGTGGCGGGCGACATCACGCACCCGCTGCGCTACATGCAGAACATGACGACATCGACGGGCGCCTACTTCAAGATGGGCGCCGGCGACCAGGTCGTGCTGCGGGGCGGCACGTGGAACGACACCAATGGCGTCGACACGACGTGGATGCGCTTCGGCGCCGGCTCGGCCGCGCGCAACGGCACCGCCAAGGCGTGGATCCACATCACCGCCTACCCGGGCCCGATCAAGGGCAACGCCATCGAGGACGTCCACTACACGACGCCTTCGGGCACATCCGGCGGCATCGCCGGCCCCTGGTCGGCCATCGCCGGCACCAGCGGCGAGTACATCGCCGTGTCCAACCTGCGCATGGACGTGGCCGGGGGCGCGGCCCGCGACGCCGCGCCGATCAACTTCCAGTACACCGCCGGCCACTGGCGCGTCGTCAACAACGAGCTGGGCCCCTGGGTCGCCGGCAACTCGGCCGTCCTGAACGCCGCGGGCATCTCGGGCCACGGCGACACGATGCTCATCTACGGCAACCACATCCACGACATCGCCGGGCTGTCCGACCTGCAGAACCACGGCATCTACGCCGACACCACGGCGCAGAACTGGGAGGTCGCCTACAACTGGATCAACAACATGACCGGCGGCAGCGCCATCCAGTTCAACGACAACGAGGGCGGCGCCGGCAGCTACGCCCTGCCGCACGGCGGCACGTGGGCGGGCTTCACGGGCATCAAGATCCACCACAACTGGCTGCAGAACGCGGCCAAGTACGGCGTCAACTTCAACGACCAGCAGTCGTCCAAGGCCGGCACCTACAGCGGCATGATCTGGGACAACGTCATCATCGGCACCGCCCTGCCCCCGCTGCGCATCAACTCGACGCAGCCCGTCCAGCAGCTCTGGTTCGCCTACAACACGATGTACGACTGCATGACCACCACCTCGGGCACCGGCAACGGCTACGTGCGCGCGGAGGGCTGGTCGGCGCAGAGCGGGGTCAACAACCTGTTCTACGACAACATCTTCGCGTTCGGCCCCGACACCGTCGCCGGAACCCAGTGGTTCGTCGATGCTGGGGGGACCGCGGCCTCGACAACGACCTACTCTTTCAAGAACAATCTGTATTCCGCCGGCACGCAGCTGCCGAACCTGTTCTCGACCATCGGCGATCTGCTGGGCCTGTCCGGCGACCCGCTGTTCGCGAGCGTGTCGCTCACGTCCCCGAATTTCACGACCTCGTCCACGTCCCCCGCCCGCAAGTCCGCCAAGCAGGCCCTGCCGTCGGGCTTCACCGTCACCGACGACTTCGCCGGAACGTGGCGCGGCGCGGGAACCTCCGACGTAGGCGCCTTCTTCACGCCCTGATGTCCAGTCCTTGCGCACCGTCGAACCCCGCTTCCCCCGACGCCTCGACGCCGGGCGGCGCCACGGTGCGGCACTTCATCATCACGCGCTTCAACCTGCGCGGGATCGAGGACACGCCGTCCTCGGCCAAGATGGTCGACAGCGCCTACCTGGCGCATCGCCTCGAGCTGTTCGAGCGCTACTGCCTGCCGACGGTGCGCAGCCAGACGGTGCAGGACTTCAAGTGGCTGGTGCTGTTCGCCGACGAGACGCCCGCGGCGATCCGCTCGCGCGTGGAGGCGTACGCGGCCGACTGGTCCAACCTGGTGCCGATCTGGCTGCCCCGCGGCACCAGCACGGTCGGTCCGTTGGTGGTCGGCCCTTATCTGGACGACTCGCCGCAGACGCTGCTGACCACGCGCCTGGACAACGACGACGGCCTGGCGCGTGACTACGTCGCCAAGGTGCAGCGCCACGCCCGCTCCACCGAGCGGCTGGTGCTGCAGTTCCCGATGGGCTACGTCCTGCACAAGGACCGCGTCTACCTGGATCGCCAGGAGCACAACGCGTTCACGACGCTCGTCGAGCCGCTGCCGCAAGGCAAGTCGGCCGGCTTCAACACGATCTACAAGGGCTCGCACTCCGACATCGCGCGGCTGGGCCGCATCGTCGACGTCGACGACGAGCCGAGCTGGCTGCAGGTCATCCACGACTCCAACGTCGAGAACTACGTGCGCGGCAGCCGCCAGCGCATCGACTGCCTGCAGCAGCGCTTCGCCGTCGACATGCCGGCCGCGGCGCGCCCCGAGAGCGGCCTGGAGATCGGCCTGGACCGCATCCGCACCTTCGCCACGTCGACCGCGACGCGCGCGGCCCGGTCGATCAAGTACCGGCTCGGCCTCTACGACAACGTCAATTGAGCCCGGCCGAGGCGGCCGCGCTGGCCGGCGCCGCCGGCGCGGGACACTGCTGGCCGTGCGCGAGCGCCGCGGCCAGCAGGCGGAAGGCGTTCGGGCCGACGTGGGTGTCGTCGGGCAGGTAGAAATCGGGCATGGACGTCGCGAGCGTGCGGAAGCACGTCATCGTGTCCATGCCGAACAGTCCGGCCGCCTGCAGGTCGCGCGTGACGCTGCTGGGGCGGATGCGCGGGGCGACGATGTCGTCGCGGTAGACCGATGACTTGTCGGGCATCACGAGCATCGAGAACCGCTGCCCGCTGGCGGCGAACGCGGCCTTCTCGGCCGACAGCCCGGCCAGCGCATTGGCCAGTTGCGACGGCGTCCAGTCGTTCTTGCCCTCGTCATCGACGTGATACAGCAGGCGGTCGGGGCGGCGGTCGGTGAAGCGGTCGTCGCGCCTGAGCGCCACGTTGACCGTCTCGCCGGCGCGGTAGACGTCCTGCTTGTCCAGGCGCAGCGAGTTCAGCAGCACGCGGCCCTGGTAGACGATGTCCAGGCTCAGGCCCGTGTCGAACCACGATTTCTCGCCCGTCTCGAGGCGGCGGTGCATGGGCACCGGCGTGATCTTCGGGCACTCGGCCATCTTGTTGAAGCGCGCGACGAAGCTGCGCTCCGAGCTCTCGATGATGACCTGCGCCCCCGGCTTGAGCTTCATGCCGTGCAGCCAGCGCAGCCAGTTGGAGATGCAGCCTACCTGGCCATACTGGAAGGTCAGCGTCCGCTGGCCGGTCAGCGCCTCGAGCTCGCCCTGCCACAGCAGCTTGTTGCTGAACGAGTCGCCCAGGACGACGACGTCGGCATCGGCCAGGTCCACGGTGTTGGGCGCGATGCGCGCGGAGGCCTGCGGCACACCCGGCTCGTAGTCGCGCTCGGCAAAGCCGCCGACGCGCGCCAGGTCGCCGCGGATCGGGCCGAAGCGCATCGACAGGCCGATGTTGATGCCGGCGATCAGCAAGAAGGTCACCGCGACCCAGCGCAGGAACGTGGCCGCCGCCCTGGTGTCGGTGCCGGCTTCCGGACGGGGGATGGAGGTGGTCGTGGACACGGCGGCCTCAGAATTGGAAGTACAGGAACGGGCTGACCTTGCTGATGCTGAAGATCGCCACCGTCAGCATCACGCCGAAGCCCAGCGCGACGCGGCGCGTGAACAGGCGGCGCTGCCAGTCGACCGTCAGCCCGCGGCCGATCTCGTACATCTGCGCGACCGCCGGCGCGAAGAAGGCGATGGCGCCGGCCAGCGCCATCGTCGACATCAGCTTGCCGAACGAGTACTGCTCGGGCAACGGCACGCCCTGGAACAGGTCGTTGAAATACAGCGCGACCGGCAGGTGCCAGCCCTCCGCGACCGAGCGCATCGACACCGGCAGCGACAGCCCGTTCAGCCCCAGCATCCCCGCGTAGATGCGCAGCGCGCTGTGGATGTCGGGCGCGCGGAACAGCACCCAGGCGAACACGACGCCCAGGAACGTGACCGCCCAGCACGCGAAACGCCCGACCGGGCCGTACTGGCGGTCCTCGCCGACGAGGTGGCGCCAGGCGTGGTTGATCATCAGGTAGGTGCCGT
>DATCRO010000167.1:0-2650 GCA_036569025.1 Burkholderiaceae bacterium | reverse complement strand
TGGGCATGATGGCGCGCTACACGCAGGCCGACGTGATCGTCGTCGGGCTGATCGGCGAGCGTGGCCGCGAAGTCAAGGAATTCATCGAGGACATCCTCGGCGACGAAGGCCTCGCGCGCTCGGTGGTCGTGGCCGCGCCGGCCGACGCGCCGCCGCTGGTGCGCATGCAGGGCGCCAATTACGCCACCGCCGTGGCCGAGCACTTCCGCGACCGCGGCCAGCACGTGCTGCTGCTGATGGACTCGCTGACCCGTTTCGCGATGGCGCAGCGCGAGATCGCGCTGGCGATCGGCGAGCCGCCGGCCACCCGGGGCTATCCGCCCAGCTGCTTTGCCAAGCTGCCGCAGCTGGTCGAGCGCTCGGGCAACGCCGGCGCGGGCGGCGGCTCGATCACCGCCTTCTACACCGTACTGACCGAGGGTGACGATCCGCAGGATCCGATCGCCGACGCCGCCCGCGGCATCCTGGACGGCCACATCGTGCTGTCGCGCGAGCTGGCCGAGTCGGGCCACTTCCCGGCGATCGACGTCGAGAAGTCGATCTCGCGCGTGATGACCAGCGTCGCCCCGCGCGAGCACCTGGCCGCCGCGCGCGTCGCGCGCCAGGCGCTGTCCAAGGTGACCAAGGCGCGCGACCTGATCCAGCTGGGCGCGTACACGCCGGGCGCCGATCCGGAGCTCGACGCCGCGGTCAAGATGAGCCCGAAGCTGACCGCGCTGCTGCAGCAGGACATGCACGAGCGCGCGACGATGGCCGAGAGCAGGCACCAGCTGACCAAGGCGATCTCGCTGTGACGAACGCCGACATCGCCGTCATCCTGCGCGCAGTCGCAGGATCCACCCCTGCCAAGGCGTCCGCATGAAGCGCCTGGCCCTGCTCAAGACCCTGCTCGAGCGCGAACAGAAGCGCCGCGACGAGCAGATGGCCAACGTGCGCAACGCCGTCGCCAACGCCCAGGCGCAGCAGCAGCAGGCCGACGGCCTGTCCGGCTACCGCACCGAGTACTGCCGCAAATGGTCGGCCCAGTTCCAGCAGGCCGCGACCATCGAGATCCTGCGCAGCTACCAGGGCTTCCTGTCGCGCCTGGACCAGGCCATCACGCAGCAGCAGTCGGTGCTCGAGCACGCGCACAACATGGTCGAGGCGCACCGCCAGCGTCTGGTCCAGCGCGAGATCCGCGTGGCCACCGTCGAGCGCCTGATCCAGCGCCGCGAGGCGATGCTGGCCAAGGCGGCCGACCGGCGCGACCAGAAGAACCTCGACGAGCTGGCCCAGCGCCTCGCGACCTTGCGCGCGCACGCCGGCCTCTGAACCATTTTCGAACACTCACCGATCCTTTCGAGCGACACCATGGCCCTGCAACCCAGCACCCACCCCCGCGTCCACAGTTCGCACGCCACGTCGCACGCCGCCCATGCCTCGCACGCGGCGCATGCCGCCAGCAAGGCCAAGCCCGCGCTGACCTCCGAGGAAGGCGAGGGCGGCGGCTTCGCGGCGCAGCTGCTCAAGGCGCAGCCGGCGGCCGGCGACAAGGACCTGAAGGCCGCCGATTCCAGGGTCGAGGCCGCCAGGAAGCCCGATGGCGACCAGGACGGCAAGTCCGCCGACGCCAAGGACGCGTCGGACGGCCAGCCGGACAAGGACGGCAAGCCCACCGACCCCAAGGCCGTGCTCGATCCGGCCGCGCTGCTGGCCGCCCAGCAGGCCCAGCAGCAGGTCCAGCCCCAGGCGATCGCCCCGGCCACCACCTCGCTGGCCGACAAGTCCGCCGGCGACCACGACGAATTCGCCACCGACCCGCTGGGCGCGCTGCGCAAGGCCGCGGGCAAGGCCGGCAAGGACGACGGCCGCCAGGCGCTGCTGGCCAACCTGGCCGGCGGCGGGACGGCGGCGGCGCCCGCGACGGCCGCCGGCCTGTCGGCCAAGGGCGCGGCCGCCAACAATGGCGACATCGCCGCCGCGCTGGCCAAGGCCGAGGGCGCCGTCAAGGCCGCCACCGAGGCGCGCGACGCGCTGGCCGCCATGCTGCCGCAGCCCGACCCGATGGCCGTGCAGGCCGGCACGGTCGGCGCGCCGGCCAACGCCCCGCTCGACCCCAACCAGGGCCTGCAGGCCCAGCCGCCCGCGCTGCCGGCCCAGGCGACACTGCCCATGCCCCCGCACAGCCCCGCCTTCGCGCCGGCGCTGGGCCACCAGATCGATGTCTGGATGAAGGGCGGCGTCCAGCACGCCGAAGTCCAGCTGAGCCCGCAGGATCTGGGCCCGATCCGCGTCAAGATCGAGATGGACGGCGCCCACGCCCGCGTCCAGATGAGCGCGGACGTGCAGTCCACCCGCGACGCCCTGCAGCAGGCGATGCCGCAGCTGTCCGAGCAACTGGGCCAGGTCGGCCTGAGCCTGTCGGGCGGCGGCGTGTCCGACCAGCCGGCCTACCAGCAGGCCCAGGCCCACGCCCAGGGCGCCGGCAACGGCCGCCAGGCCGCCGGCCAGCCGTCGGGCGCCAGCCATGGCGACGATCTCGCCGTCGCCGCGTCCGCCCGGCGGCCGATCCAGCCGCGCGGACTGCTCGACACCTACGCCTGACGCGCCCGGCGCGGCGGCAGCGCGGGTCGCGGCGCGGTGCGAGGTCAGGTCTTGAATCCTGCAGTTC
>DATCRO010000166.1:0-4162 GCA_036569025.1 Burkholderiaceae bacterium | reverse complement strand
CCAGATGCTCGACCAGGTGTCGGTGTCGGGCCTGGTCGTGCAGGTCTCGGGCCACACGGACAACGTCGGCGACCCGTCGTCCAACCTCGCGCTGTCGCGCCGCCGCGCCGAGGCCGTGAGCGCCTGGCTGCAGGCCAACGCCTCGTCGTCGTTCCCCAAGGAGCGGGTGCGCACGCGCGCCTACGGCGACGGGCAGCCGGTGGCCAGCAACGCCACGGCCGACGGCCGCGCCCGCAACCGCCGCGTCGACATCGCGCTGGTGCGCACCGAGTGAGCGCCAGCAGCGAGCCGCCCCGTGCCCTGGCCCGGGGCGGCTCGCCACGGAGAAGACCTTGAAACCCGTCAATCTGCTGCTGCCGTTCACGCCCGTGCGCGTGCGCTGGCTGCATGTCCTGGTCGCGGCGCAGGCCGCGGCCGCGCTCGGCCTCTGGGCGGCGAGCGGCTCGCGCACGCTGCCCTCGCCGCTGGAGGTGGGCCGCGCGTGGACCGACCTCGTCGCGCACCAGGGCCTGCTCGTCGAACTGTGGGTCAGCGTGAAGGTGAGCCTGCTCGCGCTCGCGCTGTCCACGGCCGCGGCGGTCGCGCTCGCCTGCCTGGCGACGGCGCCGCTGTTCATGCCGCTCGCGCGGCTGGCCGCCGCGCTGCGCTTCCTCGGCTTCGCCGGCCTGACGTACCTGTTCATGCTGATGTCCGGCGACGCGATCGCGCTGCGCGTGGCGATCCTCGCGTTCGGCATGTTCGTGTTCATGGTGACCGGCCTCTTGTCGGACCTCGCCGCGACCTCGCGCGACCCGATCGACCACTGCCGCACGCTGGGCATGCGCCACTGGCGCATCACGGCCGAAGTCGTGCTGCTGGGCAAGGCCGACGTGATCCTCGACCTCGTCCGCCAGAACGCGGCCGTCGGCTGGACGCTGCTGACGCTGGTCGAGGGCCTGACGCGCTCGGCCGGCGGCATCGGCGCGATGCTGCTCAACGAGAACCGTTACTTCCTGCTCGCCGGCGTGTTCGCGATCCAGGCCACGATCCTCGCGGTCGGCCTGCTGCAGGACGCGCTGCTGTCGATGCTCAAGGAAACCGCGTGCCCCTGGAGCACGCTCGGAAAGGAGACGGCAACGTCATGACCACGATCCACGAATACACCGTCGGCGAACGCCTGCTGACCCTGGACAATGTCTGCGTGCACTACGACCGCCCCATCCTCGATGGCGTCACCGGACACATCGACAACATCCGCCGCGCGGGCCGCCAGCAGGGCCAGGTGGTGTGCCTGCTCGGGCCGTCGGGCATCGGCAAGTCGCAGCTGTTCCGCTGCATCGCCGGCCTGCAGCGGCCGACGTCCGGCAGCGTGCGCCTGAACGGCTCGCAGCGCGAGGTGCAGGCGGGCGAGGTGGGCGTCGTCGCGCAGAACTATCCGCTGTTCAACCACCGCACCGTCTGGGGCAACCTGATGCTGGCGGCGCTGCGGCACGGCCGCAGCGTGGATGCCGCGCGCGAGACCTGCCTCGCGCTGCTGGACAAGTTCCGCCTGGCCGACCATGCCCGCGCGCATCCGATGATGCTGTCGGGCGGCCAGCGCCAGCGCGTCGCGATCGCCCAGCAGCTGCTGTGCAGCTCGCATTTCCTGCTGATGGACGAGCCGTTCTCGGGCCTCGATCCACTCGTGAAGACCGCAGTGTGCGAGACGCTCATCGACGTGTCGACCTCGCACGAACTCAACACGATCATCGTCGTCACGCACGACATCGAGTGCGCGATCCGCATCTCCGACACGCTGTGGCTGCTCGGGCGCCAGCTCGACGCGAGCGGCCGGCCGGTGGGCGGCGCTTCGATCCGGCAGGTCTACGACCTCGCGAGCATGGGCCTCGCGTGGGACCCCGACATCGAGTCGCGGCCGGAATTCTTCGAACTGGCGGCGGAGCTCAAGGCCCGCTTCGCGACGCTGTGATCCCGCTGCCCGGCATCGACGCCTCGGCCGACTTCTGGCCCGCGCACCTGCGACGCGCCTGGCGCGCCGTCCGCGAGGCCGCGACCTCTGGTACGGTTGCGCCGATGACCGACGACGACCCGAACTCCCCGCACCGCAGCGCCCGCTGGCCGTGGGCCTGGGCCTGCGTCGTCTGGGCCGTCGCCTGGCTGCTGATGCTGGGGCTGGACCGCCACATCGGCCTCGCGCAGGCTGCCATCACGCTGGTGCTGGCGTCGGCGCTGGCGGCCATCTGGCTGCCGCTGGTGTCCTCGCTGATCACGACCACGGCGGCGGTGCTGGCGTTCGACTGGTTCATCGTGCCGCCCAAGCACTCGTTCAGCGTCGAGCTGTCCGAGGACGTGCTGCTGGTCATCGAGATCCTGTTCCTGAGCTGGGTCGTGACCGCGCTGCTCGCGCGCGGACGCGTGCTCGCCGCGCGCGCCCGGCGCAACGCCCGCCACGCCGACCAGATGCGCCGCCTCGGCGACACGCTGCGCGACGCCGAGGATCCGCTGCGGCGAGGCGAGGCCCTGCGCGAGGCGCTCGGCGAACTGCTGGGCCAGCCCGCACGCCTGCTGCTGCTGCGCGAGACCGGCACCGAGCCCGCGGACGACGCCGCCACGACGACGCTGGGCGAGCCCGGCGCCGACGAGCTCGTCGGCCTGTGGCATTGCGTGCGCCTGTGCCGCGCATTCGGCCCGGGCACCGGCCACGAACCCGAGCTGCCCGCGCTGTACCTGCCGCTGCGCGGCACCGAGACACAGGCCTATGGCGCGGCGCTCGTGCCGCTGGGACTCGACGCGGACATCACGGAGGACGTCCTCGCGCAGGCGCAGGCCCTGTGCGACCAGCTGGGCCAGCTGCTGCACCGCGCCCGCACGCAGCGCGACGCGGAGTCGGCCAACGCGCTGGCGCAGGCGCAGGCGATGCGCAACGCGCTGCTGGCCGCGATCTCGCACGACTACCGCACGCCGCTGGCCGCGATCCTGGGCGCGGCCTCGTCCCTGAGGGACCAGGGCGCGAAGCTCGCCCCCGAGCAGCGCGAACGGCTGGCGCACAGCATCATGGCCGAGACGCGCCAGCTCAGCCGCCTGACCGACAATACGCTGCAACTCGTGCGCCTCGATGCGCCTGGCGTCAAGCTCAACCTCGACTGGGAGTCGCCCGACGAGCTCGCCGGCGCGGCGATCGAGCGCGCGCGCCGGCACGATCCGGAGCGCCGCCTGAAGGTGTGGGCCGAACCCGGCCTGCCGCTGGTACGTTGCGACGCCGTCCTGTTCTCGCAGATGCTCGAAAACCTGATCGACAACGCCCTGAAGTACAGCGACGCACCGGCGCCGGTGGAGCTGCACGTGCGCCGGCACGGCGCGCACATCGTCTTCGCCGTGCGCGACAGCGGGCCCGGCGTGGAGCCGGCCTGGCGCGAGCGGATCTTCGACGTCTTCCAGCGCGGCGACTGGCGCACCGGCACCCACAACAGCGCCGCGCAGCGCGGCGCGGGCGTCGGCCTCGCGGTGTGCCGCGCGATCGCCCGGGCGCATGGCGGCGAGCTGCAGCTGCGCCCGCGCAGCCAGGGCGGCTCCAGCTTCGAGTGCTGGCTGCGCGAGGAGGAGGCCCCGCGCGTCGAAGAGCGCGTGCCGGCGGCCGACGGAGGCCCGGCTTGAGCGCCGTCCGGCCGCCCGAAAGGACCCGCACCGGGGTTCGCAGGCCGGAGGTTGCCTGATGAGCCTGCGCGTGCTGCTGGTCGAGGACGACCGTGAACTGTGCCGGACGCTCAAGGACGCGATGACGGCCGAGGGCTACGACATCTTCACCGCCGCCAGCCTCAGCGAGGGCTTCGCGCTGCTCACGGGACTGAGCACGCGCGCCAACGGCGCCCCGGTCGACCTCGTGCTGCTGGACCTGGGCCTGCCCGACGGCGACGGGGAACAGCTGCTCGCGGCGCTGCGCAACAAGCATGCGTTGCCCGTCATCGTGTTCTCGGCCCGCGAGAGCGACGGCCAGAAGGTGCGCCTGCTCGACGCCGGCGCCGACGACTACCTCGTCAAGCCCTTCAGCATCCGCGAGCTGCTCGCACGCATGCGCGTCGGCCTGCGCCACCGCGGCACCAGCGTGACGCCGGCCGTCACGCGCTACAGCGTCGGCGCGCTCAACATCGACCTGGGCACGCGCGAGGTGACCCTCGCCGGCCAG
>DATCRO010000165.1:0-4520 GCA_036569025.1 Burkholderiaceae bacterium | reverse complement strand
GGCGATGGCGCCCAGCATGGTGACGAAGCTCACCGTGGCGTCGACGGCCTGCAGCCAGGTCACCGGCACCTCGAAGCCGCCCACCATCATGTCCATGTGCTGCTGCGACCACAGCGGGTAGGCGTTGTTGAACTGCTGGTTGCCGACGATGGACAACATCAGCAGCGGGATCATGGCCACCAGCAGGGCCACCTGCATCGCGCCGCGACGGCCGATGGGCGGCGCTTCGGGCTTGGCCGCACCGCGCTGCGGCTCCGGCGGCAGGTGGCGGCGCCCGGCCAGGTAGACGAACAGGCCGATCAGCATGCCCACGCCGGCCGAGCCGAAGCCCCAGTGCCAGCCCACGCGCTCGCCCAGCGTGCCGCAGACGATGGGCGCGGCGATGACGGCGATCTGCACCGCCAGCATGAAGATCTGGAAGGCGCTGGCGCGGCGCTTGTCGTCCGGACCGTACAGGTCGCCCACCTGGGCGGCGATGTTGCCCTTGAAGCAGCCCACGCCCAGCAGCAGGCAGGCCAGGGCCGGCAGCAACGCGCTTTCGAACGCCATCAGGAAGTGGCCCAGGGCCATCAGGCTGGCGCCCAGCACGACGGCTCGCGTGCGACCCAGCCAGCGGTCGGCGATGATGCCGCCGAACACCGGCGTGAAATAGACGAGGCCGCCGTACAGGCCGACCACGAGCGAGCCGAACTGGAACGGCGTCATCGGCCCGGTGATGAACTCGATGGCACGGCGGCCGGCGTCGATGCCCATCACCTGCGTGATGTGCTCGGGCAGGAACAGGTACTTGGTCAGGTACAGGCCCAGCAGGCCCTGCATGCCGTAGTACGAGAAGCGTTCCCAGAACTCGCAGAAGGCCAGCCAGCCCAGGCCCAGCGGGTGGCCGAGGAACTTGGTGTCGTCGCGCGAGAACGGTTGATCGGAAGAGGGTGCGGTCGGGGACACGATCAGGAAATCCGGGGAAAAACGATGCGGGACTGTGGTGCAGCCATCCGCCCGGCGCAAGGCGGAAAGCCCGCAGCCGCGGATGAACGGAGGATTCGGCGGTGCGAGAGGCCGGAAACCGACGAAAAGTCGCGGGGAATCAGCGCCTGACGAGCTTGATCTCGAAGACCTTGGGCCAGAACTTGCCCGTCACCCACAGCCGCCTGGTGGCCGGGTCGTAGGCGATGCCGTTGAGCACGTCGGTGTGGTTCGGGATGAAGTCCTTCATCGGCAGCAGGCCCTTGCAGTCGATCCAGCCGACGACCTCGCCGGTCTTCGGGTCGATGCGCGCGATGCGGTCGGTCTGCCAGATGTTGGCGTAGATCTCGCCTTCCACCCATTCGAGCTCGTTGAGCTGGTCGACCGGCTGGCCCTGCGCGGTGACGTGGATGCGGTGCGTCTCGATCAGCGTGTTCGGATTCAGGAAGCGGATGTCGGGCGTGCCGTCGCTCATCACCAGCTCGGTGTCGTCGTGCGTCAGGCCCCAGCCTTCGCCGGGGTAGCCGAACTTGCCCTTGGTGTCGAAGCTGTCCAGGTCGAGCACGTAGCCGATCTGCGATTTCCAGGTGAGCCCGACGAGGTTGCCGTGCCAGGGCGCGATGCCCTCGCCGAACATCTCGGGCGGCAGGTTCGCGCGCTGCAGGACCTGGCCCGTCTCGACCTTGACCTTGCGCACCGACGAGTGGCCGTCCAGGCCCGTGCTCTCGTAGAAGTAGCCGTTCAGGAAGAACAGGCCTTCGGTGAACGCGTTGATGTCGTGCGGGGTCGTGCGCACCACCTGGACGCCGTAGACCGGGATGGCCTTGGGCTTCTCGGCGGCGACGGGCGCCGCGTGGGCGCGCGGCGCGCCGGCCACGCTCGCGGCGGCCAGCAGCGCCGCGATCAGGGAGGAAACCTTCATTCGCTCGTATCCGGAAATGTTCGTCAATGCGCGGCGGGCGCGGGGTAGCTCACGGCCAGCACCTCGATCGTCTCGACGCCCGCCGGCGTCACCAGCTGCAGCGTGTCGCCCTCGCGCGCCTTGAGCAGCGTGCGCGCGATCGGCGACACCCAGCTGACCTCGCCCTGAAGGGAATCGACCTCGTCGATGCCCTTGATGGTGACGGTGCGCTCGTCGCCCGCGTCGTTGGCGTAGGTGACGGTGGCGCCGAAGAAGACCTGGTCCTTGCCGTGGTGGGCCGACGGGTCGGCCACGACGGCGATGTCCAGCCGCTTGATCAGGAAGCGGATGCGGCGGTCGATCTCGCGCAGGCGCTTCTTGCCATAGATGTAGTCGCCGTTCTCGCTGCGGTCGCCGTTGGAGGCGGCCCAGTGCACCGTCTCGACGACCTTGGGGCGCTCCTCGTCGATCAGGTGCAGCAGTTCGGCGCGCAGGCGGTCGTGGCCCTGCGGGGTGATGTAGTTCTTCCCGCCGGCCGGCAGCGCGGGCAGCGACGGGCCGTCGTCGTCCTCGTCGCTGTCGGTTTCCTTGGTGAAGGCCTTGTTCATGCGTCGCTCGCGGCGTCCTCGTAGGCCGCCAGGGTCTCGCGGAGTTGATCCCGGACCAGCTGCGCAAGTTCCGGCGGCGACACCACGCGCACGTTCGGGCCATGGCGCAGCACGTCCATCACCAGCTCGGTGGGCTCGGAGTACGGGATTCGCATGCGCAGCGAGCCGTCCGACTGGGGCTTGAGTTGCTGCTGCGGATGCCATTCCTCCTGCGCTACCCACTGCGCCGCCTCGGAGCTGAAGTGCAGCGTGGCCTGGCGCAGGCGGGCGCCGCCGAAGATGCCGTAGCCCTGGTCGAGGGCGTCTTCCACCTCGGGCAACGGCAGGTCGCGTGCCGGCTCGTCCAGCACCTTGGCCGCGCGCACCGCGTCGAGCGCGAAGCGGCGCAGGCCTTCGCTGGCGTGGCACCAGGCGTCCAGGTACCAGGTGTTGCGGTAGTGCAGAAGGCGCTGTGGCGACAGCACGCGCTCGGACTCGCTGCGCTTGCTGCGCGTGTAGTAGCTGATCAGCAGGCGCCGCCGGCTCAGCACCGCGCTGACGGCCTCCTCGAACCAGCGGCTGGCCACCGCGCGCTTGGCGGGGTTGACGATGCGCACGCGCCGCATCAGCGCCTGCGCCTCGTCGCCCGAGGCGCCCAGCATGCCGTGCAGCTTGTCCAGCAGCGGCTGCAGGTGGCGCCCGAGCACGCCGCCATCGTCCAGGCCGGCGATCAGCTGGTGCATCGTCAGGAGCGCGTGAAGTTCCTTTTCCGAGAACCACACGCCGGGCAGCTCGTGCGTCTTGCCGCCGCGCTCGCGTGCGAGCGGACCGCCGTTGGCGGCCTCGGCCGCGCCCGCCTCGAAGCGGTACACGTTGTCGGCCCGGTCGTAGACGATGGGCGCGTCCATGCGATCGCGCAGGTACTGCAGGTCGCGCTTGAGCGTTGCCGGGGAGACCTCGAGCTCGTCGAGGAGCTGGTCGAAGGTGACGCCGGCCTGCCGCTTGATCAGCAGCTCGATCCGGTAGAAGCGTTCTGTCCTGTCCATGGGACCCCATTTTGCCGTAGCTCATCGTGTGAGCTTGTGACGGCCGAAACTGGCCTCACTCCAAGATCAGACCGAAGGACACGACGATGAACCAGGCCACCTTCAACTTCGCCCCCCGCGGCAAGCGCGCCGACATCGCCGCCGCACGCCGCCCCGCGCGCGTCCAGGCCTCCCAGATGCGCGGCGACGAGGCCGCCGACCCGGGCGACGTCCTCGGCTTCGACTACGCCCGCTTCGGCATGGTGCCGCCAGCGCCCTGCCTGTGGCCCGGCCACCCGATTCGCGAGGGCTGGGAGCGCGGCCGCCGGCTGATGACGCGTCGCACGCGTCCGGCCACGCTGGCCGTCACGCGCTGGCTGGCGCTGCGCCTGGCGGCCTGGCAGCGCGGCGAGGCCTTCGACGACCACCAGATCACGCCGCAGGTGCTGCGTTCGCTGGAGGTCGCGGCGCACTGCCCGATCACGGGCCGTGCGTTGGGCAACGACGCCGTCGTGGTGCCGGTGGACGTGCAGCGCGGCTGGGCCGCGGGCAACCTGATGCTGGTGAGCCCGGCGATCGCCGATCGCTGGACGGCCATCGACTGGGCCATCGCCAAGGACGCGCTGGCGCGCGCCGAGGCCGATCCGCAGAACGACGTCGACGGCCTGCCGCTGCGCCACTGGCGCCGCATCGTGGCGCTGAAGTCGCTCGCCACGCCGCTGCCGCACGACGAGGCAGCGCGCATCCCGCTGCTGGTGCTGCCGCCCAACCGCCTGCGCCTGGTCAACCCGATCCAGGAGCTGCAGGCCGTGCTGACGCTGCAGCTGTCCGTCCCGGGCTGGGGCCAGCGCGCCCGCACGGTCGCCGACTCGCTGCCGCAGGCTTTGCGCACCGAGTTCAACCTGTTCTTCAACTCGCTGCTGGCCCAGGCGTTGCGCCAGGGCCACGGCGACGCCAAGCCCGAGATGCGCGACGCGCTCGCCGCGGCCTGGGGGGGCGAGGTGGTGATGCGCCGCTGGGGTCGCTTCGCGGCACTGGTGGACG
>DATCRO010000164.1:0-12274 GCA_036569025.1 Burkholderiaceae bacterium | reverse complement strand
GGACGTCACCGTGCACTACAACGGCAACGACATGGGTCCGGTCACGGCCGCGGAGATCGCCGATTTCCGCCGCCGCCACGGCATCGCGCGCCCGTACTTCATGACCTCGGGCAGCCGCGCCGACTACAAGAACGCGTCGCTGTTCTTCAACGCCTTCGCGCGCTTCGGCGACGCCCGCAAGGACTACGCGATCGTGTGCACCGGCGGCGGCACGCTGGACGACGCGAGCCGCGCCGCCGCGGGCGAGGCCGGCGTGCACGTGGCGATCTTCGACGAGCACGACCTGCGCTGCGCCTATGCCGGCGCGCTGGCGCTCGTGTACCCGTCCCGGTACGAGGGCTTCGGCCTGCCGGTGCTCGAGGCGATGGCCTGCGAGTGCCCGGCGATCACGTCGACGGCCTCGTCGCTGCCGGAGGTCGGCGGCGACGCGGTGCTCTACATCGAGCTCGGCGACACCGAGGAGGACCAGACCTTCGAGCTGCTGCAGCGCGTGCAGCGCCCCGAGGTGCGCGCCGACCTGGTCGAGCGCGGCCGCGCGCAGGCGCGCAAGTTCAGCTGGAAGACGATGGCCGATGGCGTCGCCGCCACGCTGCAGGCCGCCGCCAGTGCACACCCCGCGCCCGCGCCGCGCGTGATGCCCGCGGCCGTGCGCGCGGACGACCAGCTGCTGCCGATCGGCGCGCTGCGCTGCCGCCTGCCGGCCGCCAGCTCGCTGGCGGGCCTCAAGCGCGAGCACCGGATGTACGACCGCCTCGCGTCGTCGTTGGGCGCGGTGCTGGATGCGGGCGACGGCGCGGTGATCGCGGGCGCGGGTTTCGGCACATCGCTGGTCGCGCTCGCCGGCGCGCAGCCGGCGCTGAGCCTGCTGGCGATCGAACGCGACGCCGCGCGCTTCGCCTACCTGCGCAGCAACGCGACGGGGTTGCCGTCGGCGAGCGTGCAACTGTTGCAGGCCGAGCTCGGGTCGCCGCAGCTGGCGGGCGTGGATGCGGTGCTGCGCGAGGCGGGGCTCGATGGCGTGCGGCTGCTCGTCTCGACAATCGGTGCGGCGGGGGCGGACGTCCTGGCCGGCGCGTCCGACCTGTGCCGGCACGTCTCGCCGATGCTGTACTTCACCTGCCAGATCGGCAGCGATGCGAACGGGGCGGATGCCTGGCGTGAGCGGCTGCGGGCCTTGTGGGCCTTCGGGTACACGGGCTTCTGGCTGTTCGACAACTTCGGCAATCCGGTGTGCGAGGTGACGCAGCCGCGGGCGCTGGACCAGATGCTCGACTACCTGTCGCGGCAGAACCAGCGGCGGGCGTCGCGGACGCTGTACTACTACGATGTTCTGGCGTTCACGGATCGGGATGCGGCGCGGGCGGCGCGGGCTGTTGATCTGCATACGCGGTGAGTTGGAGCGCTTGGGTCTTGCGTCTTGCATCTTGCGTTGATCGGCGTGAGGCGTGGGGCGTGCGGCGTGCGGCGTGCGGCGTGCGGCGTGCGGTGGGTTTCTCGCGAGGGCACGACTCGCCGGGGGAGTCTTTTTCGCTCGTGTCCCCCGTCGGCCTTCGGCCTCCTCCTCCTTAACCTCGCGAAAAAGACTCCCCCGGCGAGCCGTGCCGACCATGGCAGGCCTGCAGACAACATTCGCGGGGGAAGGACGTCAAATTCTCTTGGAGGGGCTTGGCATCGACGGGCCATCGAGGCCGCGTCGATGCCCGCGGCCATCGCCTCGGCAGGGAGCCGGGCTTGACGCGAACGACGGGCCATGCCGCCGGCGTTCCTTCTCGTGTCCGACGAGCGCGACGCCTCCGGCGTCGCGGGTTCGGATCTGCGCCGCGCGGCGACCAAGTCAAGAGGCGTCCACCGCTAAGGCTGTGATGTCCGGTTGAGGATGCCCATTGGCCTGGAAACTGGCTTGCGGCGCTCGACGGAAGCGTTGCGGCGTGGCGACTGCTATCGCCGCAGCGCCGACCGCAACTGCTGCAATCAGTGAAATCAAAACTTCCCTGACTTCATCTGTTCGATCTCGCCCTCATAAAACCGCGACTCGAATTTCGTGAATTCGAAATGAAGGTAGAGCGGTGAGGTGAGCCTGCGCACGACCTCCGGAAGAATGTCCTGCAGCATCGCTTGAGTGAATGTGCCATTTGTTTTGACCACATCTTCTGAGCACGTGACGCTGTTAAAAAAGATGCGGTGGTTTAGAGACACTGTGCGGCGACCCTTGAGCCCAGTCCACTCGCACTCGACGACGACCTCAAAGTCCGGTTCGAACATTGCTTCCGCGACCTCTACCACTCGAAGTAGGAAATCTGCCAAGCGCCAAACTGGGAGCGTTGGCTCAAAAGCCGTCCCGGGTACAGGGGCCGCCTTGATCTTTGATTCCAATGAATCCTCGTCATAGCCGCGCAGCAAGAAAAATTCCCCGCTGGGAGTTATGCGCCAATAATCTGCATAGCTCACGCCAGGATAGGGGCACTTGGCCGTCCATGCTTGCACAGCACCTCCCACAAGCTTCGGACGTGTTTCGGGCTGATGCAGGACGACAAACGATGGCCATCCGGTGTATTTTCGAGCCCCTTCGAGCGTCGATAGGATGGCTGCCGCATCAAGCGCTCTTGATATGCCGAGAACGCGTGCGGAGAAGCAGTAGTATCCTTTGGAGATGCGTGCAGCATCGGCAACATCGAGTGAGTCGTTCAACTTGAACCATGCGAGCTTCGATGCCTCCGCAAACGAATCGAGAAGTTCAGTTTTCGTTGGTGGCAAGGCCTCGCCGCTCGAGGCTCCGAAAGACGAAAACGCTCTTAGGACGGCGATGATGTCCTCACGTTGATTCATAACGCAACGACGCATCAGTTGATCCCATTCGGAGGCGGTCTTTGGCCCGTCGCTGTTCGGGCCAGGGCGCCGAATGTAGTAGACGTTCTGTTGCAGGCTTTTGTTTGGCGTAGCACTGCAAGATCGAACCGGGACTTTCGAGCGTCCGGTCGCGCGCAGGAGTGGGTATTCGTCACCGGTCTCTGGGTGCCTTTGAATGAACACCTCAACATGAAAGGCCGGCTCGGCGCACCGCTTAATGATCGCGTTGATTGCGTCGGCACTAAATTGCTCGAGTGACGGTGGACGGGCTGGATCGGGCCGCAATCGTTTCTGGTCATCCTCGGCGTATCCGACTACCAAAAATCCGCCCCCATGATTTTCCAACGCGATCAGAGCCTTCGCGACAAGGCCTTGGCATTCCTTGTCGCTCATGTCCAACCATCGCTTTGCTTCAAAATCCAATCCCTCACTCGGACTGAGAAGCCAGTCTTCAAACCGTGCGTTGACGTCGCGGTTTAACATCGTTCCTCCTGCATGCTGATTCTGGCCAATGCGCCGACCAGCCAGATCTTCGTCAGAGTGTGCCCTATAGCGCCCTCGGCACTGGTCTGCATTACGGCTTCGCAGCCGCAGCGGACCTTCTACCGCGATATGCCGAGCGACTGTTCCTGGGTCTAAAGGCGCCGCTCATCTTCACTCACCAGAGGGAACGCAGGCACCTTGGCCCGTCGCTCGACTCGGGCGCGGCGCCGCGCCAATGCGTCGGCCGCGAGCCTGTTTGCCGGCGCTCCTTGTCGCGATCGACGAATGGAAGCGCCGCCGCGCCCGCAGTGGCGGCTTGGCGCCCTCGCGCCTCAAGGCGCCGGCGTGAGCAGGAACGCGTGCTTGTTCCCGCCGATCATGCCGGTTCCCGCGATCTGGCCCGCTTCGTTCAGGCGAATGCTGCTCACATCGATGTTCGACAAGCCCGGCACGGCCGTGTTCAGGTTGACCATCACGCCGTTCGCGTAGAAGAAGGGCTGGCTGGTGCTGCTGTTGGGCAGCGTCGAGGTGCCGATCACCTGGCCTGCGGCGTTGACGGCGCGGCCGGTGGTGACGAGGCCGCCCAGCGAGCCGAGATCGATCATGCGGGTGCCGTCGTGGAAGAAGGCGTGGGTCTGGTTGGAGGCCGTGCGCGACGAGCCGGTGACCTGGCCGAGGCGGTTGATCGCGTAGCCGACGCTGCTGGTGCCGCCGAGCGTGCCGAGGTCGACCAGGCCGCGGCTGTCGAACACGAAGGCGTGGCTGACGCCGGCGGGGGAGGCGGCGCCGCCGGTGATCTGGCCCGCGTCGTTGACGGCGAAGGCGTTGCAGAAGCGGCCGCCGAACGTCCCCAGGTCGACGAGGCCGCCGCCGGTGGTGCGGAAGCAGCGCGCCATGCCCGAGGCGTCGTAGGCGCTGCCCACGGCCAGGCCGGACCGGTTCAGGCCGTAGACATAGCTGTAGACGCCGCCGAACGTGCCGAGGTCCACCATGCCGGACGCCGTGCCGAGGAAGGCATGATCCTTCTCGTCGGGCGTTCGCGCATAGCCGCCCACCTGGCCGTTGTCATTGACCGTCGAGACGAGGCTGAAGCTGCCGCCGAAGGTGCCCTGGTCGATGGCGTTGCCGCCCGTCAGCAGGGTGGCGTCGATCTTCGTCGAGGTCGCGCTGATCACGTTGCCTGCGATGACGCCGTTCGGGCTGATCGCGATCGCCCGCCCGGGGCGCGTGCTGAGCTGCGTGGCCACGCCGTTGGTCCAGACCACCGGGTACGGCGTCCCGTCGGCGCTTTCCGCATATCCCACCACCTGGCCCGCGTCGTTGAGGCCGCTGGCCTCGCTGGTGGTGCCCCCCAGGGTACCCAGGTCGGTCAGGGTCCAGCCCGCCGCCATCGCGGAGGTGGCGCCCATCAGGGTCGCGAGGCCGCCGGCGGCCAGGCACAGAACGTTCTTCATCTTCATGACGACTCCCATTGAAGGATTGCACTGAGCCGATGCCGGCGCGAAGTCGCCGGGCATCGGGGTGAATCCAGTGTCGCGGAGCCGTGGCTCAAGGAGTGAGCCAGGAAGAATCGGACCTGACGAGCGATTGCAGCGGACGCGAGATCGGACCTGTTTCAGCGGTCCACGACCGTGACCAGGATCGGCGACTCGAACATCGCCACCGGCGAGATGACGGGCTCGTCCAGCGGGATGTGATCGCCATAGCGTTCGCGCAGCTTCGCCCGCACCGCGGGATCGGACAGGTTGAAGTCGCGGATCTTCTGGATCCGTCCGACGCGCAGTCCCATGCCGCGATCGAAGGCCTTCCAGACGAGCTCCGAGCAGTAGATCCGCTCGTCGGACCAGCCGAACACGAGGTCGTACGGGCGCCCGACGAAGCGATCTCCCTCGCGCAGCAGGCGGCGCGTCGCGTCGGGCGTCAGGCGGGTGTCGGCGTCGCGCAGGCGCTTGACCACGTAATGGCCGTCGACGCCGCGTGCGATCCACTCCGCGAGCGGGGTGTACCGGACCGTGGCGGCCGCTTCGAGCACGGTGGGCCGGCCGTCGCGGAACACGACGAGCCCCATGTGGCTGTATTTCGACCCCGTGGCGCGTTGCACCGCCAGCGACTGCGGGGATCGCGACGTCTGGAAGATGACGTCGCCGTCACGGAGCGCCGGGCCGGCGTGCACGTTCGCCGGAGCCGCGATGCACAGCAAGGCGAGGCCCGCCCGCCTGGCCATGCGCGTGATCCGCGCGAAGGGGGCCCGCGCGAGGATGCCCGGAGTGCTGTCCTGGTTCATCTCGCGAAGCCTACCCGAATCGGGAGCCGGCGCACGAACGAGGCCGGGCCTCAGATCAACGGCGCATGCCGCCCGGCCTCATCGTCGTCGAGCCGCCGCGCGTCCAGCAGTCCGTGCGCCAAGGCCGTCGACGCGTGGTCGGCGGTGTGAACGCGCGCGACATGCGCCGGCTCGCCACCCGGCAGCAATTCCGTTGCCGGCGCCGCCAGCAGGTCGCCCAGCGACGGCGTCGATGTCGATTCGTGCGACGAGGCGGCCGCCGCCGACGCGCTCGTCGAGGCCGTCCCATCCTTGGCGAACCAGACGTCCGCCATCGCATGCGTGGCGCCGTCCGCGGTGGTGTACGAGGACGTCAGCCCCAACAGGTTGCCGTGATCCGTCGCGTGCCCCGCCAGTCCGTGCAGGTCCAGCGACACGATGCCCAGCTGCGACAGCGACTTGACTTCGCCGGCCTCGCTGACGCCGTCGTGGTTCGCATCGACCCACACGACCAGGTCCTTGAAGTGCGCGTCCTTCGCATCGAGCACGCCGTCCCCGTTGCTGTCGAACTGCGCCATCGCCTCGTAGCCGTTGCCCGCGTGCCGGCCGTTCGCCAGCTTCGTGCCGACGCCGAACAGCTCGCTGCCGTCGTCGATCTTCCCGTCGTGGTTCAGGTCGATCGCGAGCAGGCCGTCGGTCGTCGATGTCCAGCCGTACTTCGCGTTGGTGCCGGTGCCCGTGACGTCGAACTTCACGCCGTGCGCCGCGGAGGTGGTGCTGATGCCGTTGCCGTCCAGGTCCAGCACCACCGGCGTCGCCATGAACAGCGCGCCGATCTGGGCATCGGTCATGTGCGAGATCTGGTCCGGCGTGAACGACGAGACCTGGTCGGTGGTCATCGCGGCGATGTCCGTGGTGGACAGCGCGGGCAGCAGGTCGGTCGACAGCGCGACGATGTTGTCCGTGCTCAGCGCATGGGCCTGCGCGGTCGTCAGCGCGGCGATGTCGACCGAGGCCAGGTGCGTGAACTGGTCGGTGGTGAGCACCGCGAACTGGGTCGACGTCAGCGCGGCGAACTGCGAGGTCGTCAGGCCGTCGAGGACGTCCGTGCTGAACGCCAGCACCTGCGCGGACGTGAAGGCCGCGATCTGCGCGGTGCCGAAGGCGTGGAATTCGCCGGTCGTCATCGCGCCGATCTGGTCGGTCGTCAGGCCCGTGATCGCCGACGTGTTCAGGGCATGCAGCGCCGAGCTGCTGAACGCGGCCAGGTCGTCCGTCGACAGCGCCGCGGCCTGCAGGCTGTTCAGCGCGGAGACCTGCGTCGACGTCATCGCCGCGACCTCGCCCACCGTCAGCACCGAGATCGCGTCCGGCGACAGCGCCGCCACCTGCGCGGTGGTCAGCACGCCGAAGTCCGCCGAGGCGAGCGCGACGACCTGGTCGGTGCTGAGCGCGGCGATCACGTCGGTCGTCAGCGAGCCGAACTGGCGCGTCGTGAAGGCGGCCAGGTGGGCGTCGTCCAGGCCCGTGACCTGGGTCGTCGTCAACGCGTGGATCTCGCTCGTGGTGAGCGCCGCGACCTGCGCCATCGACAGCGCGTCCAGCTGCAGCGAGCCCAGCGCCTGCACACCCGCGGTGCCCAGGGCGACGATGTCGGAGGTCGTCAGCATCGCCAGCTGGTCGACCGAGAGCGCGCCGACCTGGCTCGTCGTGAACGCGGCGACCTGTGCCGTCGTCAGCTGGCCGATCTCGGTCGACGTGAGCGCCATCAGGCCGGTGGTGTCGAGGGCGCGGATCGCCGCGGAGCCGAAGGCGCGCAGGTCCTGCGACGCGAGGCCGGCCAGCTGGTCGGCCGTCAGCGCCTGCACCTCGGTGGTGGTCAGGGCCGCGATCTGCGCCGTCGTGAATGCGTTCAGCTGGGTCGACGTGAGCGCCGCGAGTTCGTCGGTCGCCAGGTGCTGCACCTGGACCGAGCTCAGCGCGGCGAGCTGCCGCGTCGTCAGCGACGTGAAGCCGGCGACGCCGAGCGCCTCGAGCGCCGCCGTGCCCAGCGCGCGGATCGCGCTCGTGGACAGCGCCGCGAGCTGCGGCTGCGACAGCGCGGCCACCTCGTCGGTCGACAGCGCCGCGACCTGCAGGGTGCGCATGGCCGCGATGTCCGCCGTGCCCAGCACCTGGATGCCGGCGGTGCCCAGGCCCAGGATGGCGCTCGTGGACAGCGCCGCGATGTCGGCCGGGGGCAGGGCGGCGATCTGCGCCAGCGAGAAGCCCGCGATCTGGTCGGACGTCATCGCCGCGATCTGGCGCGTGGTCAGCGCCGAGAACTGCTCCGGCGACAGCGCCGCGAGGTGGTCGGGCTGGAGGTTGGCGATCTCCGCGGTCGTGATCGCGGCCACCGCGGCCGTCGACAGCGCGGCCAGCGCGTCGGTGGTCAGCGCGTCGAACTGCGCGGTGGTCAGGCCGCGCAGCTGGGCGCTCGTCAGCGCCTGCACGTCGATCGTGGCGAGCGCCGCGACCTGGTCGGTGGCCAGCGACGACAGCGCCGCCGTCGACAGTGCGGCGAACTGCGCCGTGGTCAACGCGGCGATCTGGTCCGAGTCGAGTGCCGCCAGCTGCGCGCTGCCCAGTCCGGCGACCTGGCGCGTGGTGAGCGCGGCGAGCTGCACGTCGCTGAGGCCGGCGAACTGCGCGGTGGCCAGCGCGTCGAGCGCCGCGGTGCGCAGCGCGGCGAGGTCGGTCGTCGACAGCGCGGCGAGCTGCGCGTCGCTCAACACGCCGGCCTCGGTGGTGGTCAGCGCCGCGGCCTGCGCGGTCGTGAGCGCGGCGATGTCGTCGGTCGACAGGCTGGCCACCTGGATCGTGGTCAGCGAGGCGACCTGCGAGGTCGTCAGCGCCGCGAACTGCGCCGTCGACAACGCGTCGAGCGTCTGCGTCGCCAGGCCCGACACCTGCAGCGTGGTCAGCGCCGGGATGCTCGCGGGCGCGATCGCGGCGATCTCGTCGGTGGTCAGCGCGGCGAACTGGTCGGTCGACAGCGCGCGCAGCTGCGTGCTGGAGAACGCGGCGATCACGTCGGTGTCCAGCGCGGGGAGCTGGTCGGTGGTCAGCGCGCCGACCTGCCGCGTGGTCAGCGCGAGGATCTGCGACGAGGTCAGCGCATCGAGCGTCTGCGCGGCGATCGACGACACCTGCGCCGTCGTCAGCGCCGCGACCTGCGCCGTCGCCAGCGCCGCCAGCGTCGCGGTGGCCAGCGCGTCGAGCTCGGCGGCCGGCAGCGCGGCGACGACGGCGGTCGCCAGCGCGCGCACGCTGGCCGTCGACAGGCTCGAGAGCTCGCCCGGCGTCAGCACCAGCGCCTGCGCGGACGTGAGCGCGGCGACCTGCGCGGTCGTCAGCCCGTGCAACTCGTCGGTGGTCAGTGCCGCGACCTGCGTGGTGGTCAGCGCGCGGATGTCGACGGTCGACAGCGCCGCGATGCCGGCGCTGCCCAGCCCCGCGATCAGGTCGGTGCCCAGCGCGCCGACCTGCGTCGTCGTCAGCGCCGCCACCTGGCGCGAGCTGAACGCGTGGAAGTCGGCCGTGTCCAGCGACTGCACCTGGTCGGTGGTCAGCGACGCGACCTGGCGCGTGGTGAGCGCGCCGATCTCCGTGGTGGTCAGCGCCGCGAGGCCGGCGATGCCCAGGCCCTGCACCTGCAGCGTGGACAACGCGGCGACCTGCGTGGTCGACAGGGCGCCGAGCTGGTCGGAAGACAGCGAATCGAGCTGCGCCGTGCCCAGGCTGCGGATCGCCGCCGTGGTCAGGCCGGCGATGGACGACGTCGACAGCGCCGCGAGCTCATCGACCGTCAGCGCCTGCACCTGCGCCGTCGTCAGCGCCTGCAGCTGCGCCGTGCCGAGCGCGGCGATCTCGCCGGTGGCCAGCAGCGCGACCTGCGCGGTGGCCAGCGACGCGACCTGCGCGGTGGACAGCGCGGCCAGCTGCGCGCTCGTGAAGGCCTGCAGCTGCTCCGTGCCGAGCGCGTTGAGCTCGGCGCTCGTGAGCTGGCGCACCTGCGCGCTGGTCAGCGCAGCCACCTGGTCGGCGGCGAGGGCGTCGAGCTGGGTCGTCGACAGCGTCGCGAACTCCGTGCTCGTGAGCGCCTGGATCTGCGTCGAACCGAGGCCCGGGAGGGCGGCGGTCGACAGCGCCGCGACATCGGAGGTCGTCAGCGCGGCCACCTGCGTCGTGGTCAGCGCGGCCAGCTGCGCGCTGGTCAGCGCCGCGGCCTGCGCCGTGTGCATCGCGCGCAGGTCGGCGGTCGACACCCATCCGACCTGCTGCGGCGTCAGCGCAGCGATCTCCGCAGGCAGCAGGTCGACGAACTGCGACGTCGACAACACGTTCAGCTGCACGCTCGAGAACCCGAACAGCGCCTCGGTGTTGAAGAACACCATGTCCGACGGCGCGATCGAGCGCAGCTGCGCCGCCGTGAGCGTGGCCACGTCGGCCGAGCTCAGGGCGGCGATCTCGAGCGAGTGCAGCGGCCCCGAGACGGTGGTCGTCGGGGCGCCCATGCTCGGCGAATGGCCGTGATGGAACCAGCGGTCGACCATGTGGCCGACCACGGGTCCCAGCAGCCGCGAGAGAAAGCTCATGGCGGTGGGTGGCTGGCCGGCCCGTAGGGTTGCGCGGGGCCGGCCGGGCCGTCCGTCAGATCAACGGGTTGCTGTTGTTCAGGCGCTGGCGTTCCTCTTCCTCGAGCAGGCGCTGGTCGAGCATGCCGTGCACCTGCGCCGTGGTGGCGTGGCCGCCCGCGGTGCCGGTGGCTGCGTTCTCGACGTGGCCCGGCAGCAGGTCGGTCGACGGCGCCGCCAGCAGCTCGCTCAGGTGCGGCGTCGCGGCCGCATGCGCCGGCACGATGCTCGGGTCGACGGTCGTGGACGACGTGTCGGCCTTGGTCAGGTTGACGTCCGCCATCTGGTGCGTGGCGCCGCTGGCGGTCGTGTACGACGACGTCAGCCCGATCGAGTTGCCGTTGTCCGCGGTGTTGCCCGCCGTGGCATGCAGGTCGAGCGAGACGATGCCCAGGTCGTGCAGCGACTTCATCTCGCCGGCCTCGACCTTGCCGTCGTGGTTCGCGTCGACCCACACCTGCAGCTGCTTGAACACCGCGTCGTTGGCGTTGATCACGCCGTCGTGGTTGGTGTCGTACTGCGACAGGGCCTGGTAGCCGCTTGCCGCGCGCGTGCCGTCGGGCATCAGCATGCCGGTGCCGAACATCTCGGCGCCGCTGTTGACCTGGCCGTCGTGGTTCTTGTCGAGGACCAGGAAGCCCTCGTTCGAACCGGTCGTCCAGCCCACGTGGTCCACCTTGCCCGTGCCCGTGATGTCGAAGTTGACGCCCTGGGTGGTCGCGTTGGAGGTGTGGATGCCGGCGCCCGTCAGGTCGAGCACGATCGGGTCGGCCGTGATCAGCGCGTTGACCTGCGCGTCCGTCATCGACGGAATGTCGTTGCTGAACGCGTTGGCCTGCGTGCTCGTGAGCGAATGCAGGTCGGTCGTCGTGAAGGCCTGGATGGTGTCGGTCACGAACGCCGCGATCTGGTCGGTCGTGAGGACGTGCATCTGCGCCGTCGTGAACGCGCCGATCTCCGTGGTCGTCAGGTGCGCGAGCTGGTCGGTCGTGAACGCGGCGATGTGGGCCGTGCTCAGGGCGGCGAACTCGGCGCTCGTGAAGGCGGCGGCCTCCGTCGTCGTCAGCGCGGCGATGTGATCCGTCGTCAGGGCGGCGATGTGCGCCGTCGTGAAGGCCTGGATCTCGGCCGTGGTGAGCGCGGCCACCTGGTCGGTGGTCATCGAGTGCACGACCGCGGTCGTCAGCGCGTGGACGTCCGCCGTCGACATCGCGGCGATGGCGTCGGTGGCCAAGGCGTGGAACTGCGTCGTCGTGATGGCGGCGAAGTCGGCCGTCGTCAGCGCGGCGACCTGGTCGGTGCTCAACGCGTGGAACTGCGTCGTCGTCAGCGCGGCGAGATCGGCGGTCTGCAGGTTGGCGACCTGGTCGGTCGTCAGCGCGGCCACCTGCGTCGTCGTCAGTGCCGCGAACTGCGCGGTGCCGAAGGCGTCCAGGCTGGTCGTCGACAGGTTGGCGACCTGGTCGGTCGTCAGGGCCGCCACCTGGGCGGTCGAGAACGCGGCGATGTGATCGGTGGCCAGCGCGTTCAGCTGCGTCGTCGTCAGCGCGTCGAGCGAGACGGTGTTGAGCGCGCGCAGGTCGGCGGTCGACAGCGCGGCCACCTGGTCGGTGGTCAGCGCGGCGATGTCGGTCGTCGTCAGCGCGTTGACCTGGGCCGTCGTCATCGCGGCGACCTCGCTGGTCGTCAGCGCGACGACCTGGTCGGTGCCCAGCGCGCGGATCTGGCTCGTCGTCAGCGCGACGAGGTCCGCCGTCTGCAGGTTGGCGACCTGGTCGGTCGTCAGGGCGGCCACCTGCGTCGTCGTCAGCGCGGCGAACTGGGCCGTGGTCAGCGCGTCCAGGTTGGTCGTGGTCAGCGACGAGACCTGCGCCGTCGTCAGCGCGGCCACCTGGGTGGTCGTCAGCGCGTTCAGCTGCGTGGTCGTCAGGGCGTCGAGCGCGACGCTGCCGAGGGCGCGCAGGTCGGCGGTGGCGATCGCGGCCACCTGGTCGGTGGTCAGCGC